>JAABTR010000508.1 GCA_011389755.1 Deltaproteobacteria bacterium
GATCACCTGGCAGGGCGCCGGCCGCGGGCGCGCCGCAGGCTTTTCGTCGGGCATTGAACGCCGCGAGCTGGGCCGCGAAATCCACGGACAGCGGCGGCGGCAGGGGAGGCTCCTCCAAGGACACCTCTTCTTCCGGCTCCTGAGATGCGGTGTCCGGCTCCTGAACTCCTTTGTCCGGCGCCTCCTCGGTCGACCCGATCTCCACATCTTGCCCGTCGTTTTGTTCGATCGAAGCGGGATCGCCGCTGCTACACGCCGCGAACCACGCGAGCATCGCCGCGGTCCCGATGCATCGGATGCTCATCTCACCGCACCTGTCTCCGAACGCCACCGGAGTCGGTGATGATCTGCCGCATCCAGTCCGCCAGGTTCTTCACCCCATCGTAGAAGATAGGTTCGGGGATCCCCTTGGTCTGGCAGGCGTCTTTGATCGATATCCCGTTTTGCTCGACGGTCTTGAGAACCCCCAGGACCTCTTCTTCCGTGCAGTGGGTCTTCAGCATCTTCTCTCCTCCTCAGTACCGAAATTACACGAACTCGATGAGCGGGCCAAGAATCAGCTCTTTTGTATCAGCGCCGGGGGTCGCATCGCCAAAGGCTCTCAAGGCAGGCCATTTATCGGTCACATGCAGATGCCGGTGATTTCATCTGTCATGACGCAGGCTTGTCCCGGTGGGCAGGGCTCGGCGGTGACGCCTTCGTACTCGCAGACGAGGGCGCAGCCCGTGGGGGTGTCTCGCCCCTCTTCGAGCAGCACGCACACCCCTTGGAGGCCGAAGTCGCCCGCTTGACAGGACTCGACGTCATCGGCGCCGCTGCAGATGGCGGAGCAGACCAAACCGCTCTGGCTGTCGCTGGCGATCTCGGTGCAAAAGGAGCCGTCGCCGCAGATCCCGCCGGCGTCGGCGTTGCACGAGCAGGGCCACCCCGAGTTGACCGGGCAGTCCGCGTCGGTGTCCTCGCTGCCGGTGTCGGTGGTACCGGTGTCGGTGGTACCGGTGTCGGTGGTACCGGTGTCCATTGTACCGGTGTCGGTGTCGGTGGTGCCGGTGCCGGTGTCGGTGGTGGTGGTGGTGGTGTCGGAGTCGGTGTCCGAGGCGCAGTCGGCAGCGTCGTCGAACATCTCGGTCACCACGTCCATGCAGGCGTCCCGGTCGCAGCCGCCGTCGTTTGCCCAGCCGCAGGGATCGTCGGGGCCGCAGGTGCAAGCCGTGTAAAGCCCGTTGTTGTTGTCACCGGCGGTGCACTCGCCGTTGCACGGTCCTGCCGGCTCGTTGGTGTCCTGGGTGTCGCTGTCGTCGATGTCGTCGCCTTCACATGCCCTGAGGCACTTATTCCAGTCGTCGCAGCTGCCGAATGTGCTGCAGTCGAGCTTGCACTTGAAGACGGAGGTTTTTTCGGCCTCCACGCAGATCTCGGAGCACTGCTCGACACTTTGGATCTCGCTTCCCTTTTCGAACCCGCATTCCTCTTGCTTTTCGCAGTACCTGTTGCAGTCGAAGGTCTCGCTGTCCACGAGCTCGCAGCTCGCAAAAGCCGTGGCCGCGCCCATGATCGCGACGATCCCGATGCCTTTGAAGAAGCGTTTCATCTTAAAAAATCCTCCTTTGAC
>JAABTR010000509.1 GCA_011389755.1 Deltaproteobacteria bacterium
TTGGCGGGGAGCGAACGAATTCAATAAAAGACGGACAAGGCGGTCTCGAGGGCGAAGACGGGCTCGGTCTTGTCGGGGTCGATGTCGTTGAGCAAGCCCGCGGCGGCTTTTCCGGGGGCAAAGAGGCCGCCGATGAGGTTGAAAGCGACCACGTCGCCCCACACGAACCCGAGATCCAGGTCGACCTCGGTCCCTGCGTAGCCCTCGCCGAGGGCGTTGTGAGAGGCGGTCACGAACCCCACCCCCGCGATGAGCGCCGGGCGGAACACCTCGCCGATGCGCCCCTCGAGGCGGGCGTCTACGACCCCGAGCCCCGAGCGCAGGCTGTAGAAGCCTCCGTCTTTGACTCCAAACCGCTCGTCGTAGTTGTTGCACCGATCCCGCAGCTCGTCCTCGGTCAAGAGGATCGTCGCGCTGCGGTTCTTGCCCGAGTACAAAAACGCCCCCTCGAAATCGTTGCGGGCGTGCGCATCGTCCCCCGACAGCAGCAGCGCGTTGACGTCGAGCCCTAAAACCCCGAAATCGAACGTCCCGTGGCCCTGCACCGCCCACGCCAGGTGGGTGACGTCCTGCTCTCCCGCGCCAAAATCGGAACGACCCACCTGCATCGCCGCGTCGAGAGACAGGGCGTGACCGCCGAGCGCCGCGTCGAGCCCCACCGAGGGGACGAACAGGGTCAGGTTGCGACCGACGACGTGGTTGTCCACCAGCACGAAGGCCGCGGCGTCGAGGGCGAGGGCCTCGGTGAGCCGGTTGTCGCGGTGCAGCCCGACAAAGAAGGTGTCGTGCTTGAAGTTGTTCTCGGTAAAGGTGACGCCCTCGTACGTGGAGTCCGGGACCTGCCCCACCGAGATCCACAGCTTGTCGTCGAAGGGCAAAACCCCAACCGACGCCACGCCGATCCAGTGGTTCAAAAAGAGCCCCGAAGGATCGATGAAGCGCTGGTACCCCACCTTGAAGGCCACAAAATCGCCGGGCAGCTCCCCGGCGGCCCAGAGCTCCCTGTGGATCATGAAAAACGCGTCGTCGGCAACCGGGTTGTACTGGTCGGGGTTATTCTTGCTCCAGATGTTGAGGCCCAGCTCCAGATCGTAGAACATTCGAATGCGCTCGGTGGCGTTGAGGGTCAACCGCGGCTTGAACAAGGTGGCCAAAAAGCCCACGGACTGGCCGTCCGGATCGTACTTGGGCCGGGTGTCGTCGAAATCAGAATCGCTGGCCAGGAAAAACACGCTCTGCATCAAGGCATCCAGCTCGACCCACCGGGCAGGCGCGGGCTCCTCGTCGACCGGCTCTCCCTCTTCGACGGGCTCAGGCTCTTCGCCCTGACTTTGCACCAGCTCTTTTCCGGCGAGCTCTTGCGCCGAGACCTCGATGATCATCACCTCCTCGCCCGCCTCGGCGGCGCTCTCGTCAGCCGCTGCGTCCCCCTCGCCGGCTGCGTCGACCTTCGGCTCTTCATCAGCGGCAGCGGTCGCTTCTTCCCCGGCCGGCGCATTTGCGCGTTCTTCTCGTTCCGCCTCGGCTGCCTCCTCGGTTTCGGCCGCCTCCAAGGCTCCCGGCTCGGCGGCGGGCCCCGGGTCCCCTGCCGGATCGGTGCCCTGCTGCTCTTGGGGCTGCGCCTGCGGCACAGCCGCCGCGAGAACCACCGCCGCCCCCACGCACAGCGCTGCAAACCTCTTCGCCCTCATCGGTCACCTCCGGTGCGCTCGATCATCTCGTCTCCATGGAAGAAATACCGCCAGCCCGTGTTGTCGCGCACGTCGTCGGGCGAAGTCTTCAGCGTCTGCGGCGGCCTCAGGACCACCTCGTGGACGTGCCCGGGCTCATCCGCGGTGGGGAAGTAGTAGAGGGTCTGATCCTCGTGGTCGTAAAGGGCGTAGCCGTCCGAGAGCCAGACGTAGAAGCCGTCTTTATACTGAAACGTCGGCACGTGGATCTCGGTGGGAGCGCCGGTCTCCTTGCTCTCGAAGCGCAGGACGAACTGCTTGTAGGGATCGGCGAGCCCTTTTTGGGGGTCGTAGTAGTGCAGCTCGGAGAAGAAGCGCGATGAGATGAGCTTGCCCGAGATCGCCCTGGCAAAGGGCCTGTCGTAGGCTCTGCGGCCCCGGGGCTCTCCTTCGAAGTCGAGGACCGAGAAGTCCTCGTGGTTCCAGTGGTCGCCGTAGTTCTTGTCGTTATCCGCCGTGTAGCACCACACCATGCGGCTCGCGCCGAGCTCTTCGAACGCCTCATAGTAGTTGTCCAGGATCTGCTCGGAGATGATGTAGTCGTTCTCCACCGACCAGTCGATGCCGTTGTAGTTGAAGTAGGTGCCGAACTCGCCGTAGACCACGGGCAGGTTGCCGAGGGAATAGGTCGCCTTGGCCGCCTTCTCGGTCAGCGGCTCCACCCAATCTCGGTACTCCCACTCCTCGGCCGTGAACTGCCTGGGGTCCACGTTGAAGCCCAAGAGCGGATAGATGTCGGGGTACCAGTGGGGCGCGAACACCACCTGGTCGAGCCCGGCGGGGCGGGTCATGTTCATCTCGAAGATGCCGTTGCGGCTCTCGCCGAGCACCGCGTTGAGCCCCATCGACTCCTCGATCCAGATGATCGCGGTGGGGTCGACCTCCAAAATGGCCTGCCCGATGCGCTCGTAGAGCGGCTGGAGGTAGGTCTCGTCGAACCCGTAGAACAGGCCGAGGATCGCCATGAGGTCCACGCCCTCGAAGCCCCAGCGCTTCATGAGCTTGTCTCTTCTGTCCGTCCAGGTGGCCATCTTGGCTTCGTACTGGGGAACGAGGACTTTGTTGTACTGCTTTAGGGCGGCTTCGTAGGCGTCCACCCGCGCGTCGAACTCCGCCTTGGTCTCACCGCTCGTCTGAACGGGCACCTCGGGTTTTTCCGGAGGCGCGGGCCGGGCGGGGACCGGCGGCAGGATTTGCAGCCCGAAGATGACCTGCGAGAGGTTTCCACCCAGCTCGGGTCCCAGGAGATTTGTTAAAAGCCCCTCAACCGCCCCGGTCCCGCCTTGGAACATGGCAGCCACCGCGGCCAGGCCGATGAAGGCGCTGAGCGGCTCGTTCATGAGGTCGTAGCCGATGACGTTGTCGTACTTCGCAGCCCGCTTGGCGATCTCCACCCA
>JAABTR010000510.1 GCA_011389755.1 Deltaproteobacteria bacterium
GCTCTGCGCACTCGCCCCTTCTCGAAGGTCCCCGCTGCTATGAGCGTCCCGCGTTCGATTTTTGTCACCGCCATCGACACGAACCCCCTGGCCCCGAGCGTCGAGGTGGCCGTCTCGGGCCGCGAAGGCGACTTCGAGGCCGGTCTGCGGGCTTTGACGAAGCTGGGCGCGCGCGCCGTCCATCTGTGCGTGGCGCCGGGCAGCAGCCTGGCGCGCACCGATATCCCGGGGGTGGAGATCCAGGTCTTCAAGGGCAGACATCCGGCTGGAAATCCGGGCCTGCACATCCACCGGGTCGATCCGGCGGACCTGGACCGAGTCGTGTGGCACGTGGGGTACCAGGATGTCATCGCCATGGGCCGCTTTGTGCGAGACGGGGTGCTCAGACAAGACCGGGTGATCTCCTTGGCGGGTCCGTCTGTAAAAAAACCGCGGCTTTTAAAGGTGCCGTTCGGCGCGTCCATCGACGAGCTCGTGAGCGGCGAGCTCTTGGGCGGCGATGTTCGTGTGCTCTCCGGTTCGGTCTGGAACGGCCGGGAGGCCGGCGAAGAGGTGCTCGGCTACTTGGGTCGCCATCACAATCAGGTGACGGCGCTCCCCACGGGAGGGCAGCGGCGTTTCTTGGGGTGGATGGCCCCGGGCCTGCGGACCTTCTCGGCCTATCGGCTTTTCTTGTCGAAGCTTCTGCCGGTCAAAACTTACGACTTTACCACCGATCAACAAGGCGGCCTGCGGGCCATGGTCCCCATAGGAGGTTATGAGCGGGTTATGGGCTTCGAGCTGATGCCCACCTTCTTGCTCCGTTCGATCCTCGCGGGCGATATGGAACGCGCCGAGGAGCTCGGGGTGCTGGAGCTGGCCGAAGAGGATGTGGCGACGTGCACCTTCGTGTGCCCGTCAAAAATCGATTACGGGACGGCGTTGCGCGAGATGCTGACGCTCATCGAGAAGGAAAGCTGATGGGTTTCCTGCGGCGTTTGCTAGACAAACAAGAAAAGCTCTTCATCAAGGGCGGCAAGCTCGAGAGGCTCTACCCGCTTTTCGAAGCCGGGGACGCCTTCTTGTTCACCACTGGGAAGACCACCGAGAAGCCGTCGTTCGTTCGGGACGGGGCCGACCTCAAGCGGGTCATGATGACGGTGGTGGTGGCGCTGGTGCCGACCGTCTTGATGGCCATGTACAACACCGGGCTCCAGGCCAACCTGGCCCTGGCCGACGGCGCTTCGCTCGCCCAGGGGTGGCGGACCCTCCTCATTCAGTGGCTGGGGGTGGGCTTTGCGCCCGGCGACATCCTGGCCTGCTTCGTCCATGGGGCGGTCTGGTTCATCCCGGTGCTCTTCGTGACCTTCCTCGTGGGTGGACTGTGGGAGGTGCTCTTCGCGGTGGTGCGCAGGCACGAGGTGAACGAGGGGTTCCTCGTCACCGGCATGCTCTTCCCGCTGATACTCCCCCCGGCCATACCCCTGTGGCAGGTGGCGCTGGGCATCACCTTCGGGGTGGTGATCGGCAAGGAGGTCTTCGGCGGCACCGGGTACAATGTGCTCAACCCGGCGCTCACCGCCCGGGCGTTTTTGTTCTTCGGCTACCCGGCCGCCATCTCGGGCGATCAGGCCTGGATCGCGGTGGACGGCTACACGAGCGCGACGCCCCTGGCCGTGGCGTTCAGCGAAGGGCTCGAGAGCTTCACTTCCGAGGCGTGGTGGGACGCGTTCTACGGCTTCATCCCCGGCTCCATGGGTGAGACTTCGACTCTGGCGGTGCTCATAGGTGCGGTGATCATGCTGGTCTCACAGGTGAGCTCGTGGCGAATCGTCTTGTCTGTGCTCGTGGGCACCTTCGCCATGACCGCGCTGCTGAACGCCATCGGTTCGGAGACCAACCCGATGCTCGCCATGCCCTTTCACTGGCACCTGGTCCTCGGAGGGTTTGCCTTCGGGACGGTCTTCATGGCCACGGACCCGGTGAGCGCGGCGTACAGCAACACAGGCAAGTACATCTACGGCTTTCTCATCGGCGTGCTCATCGTGATGGTGCGGGTCTTGAACCCGGCCTATCCCGAGGGGGTGATGGTCTCCATTTTACTCATGAACGTCTTCGCTCCGCTCATCGATTTTTACGTGGTGCGGGCGCACATCAAGAGGAGGAAGGCGCGCTATGTCTAAGGCGAATTACTCGACGAAGTACACCATCGGGTTCGCCGCCGCGGTGTGTATCGTCTGCTCCATCTTGGTCTCCACCTCGGCAGTGACCCTCAGGGATCGCCAAGAGGCCAACAAGAAGCTCGACAGGCAAAAGAACGTGCTCGTGGCCACGGGGCTCATCGAGCCGGAGGGCGATCTGAGCCGCAAGCAGATTACCGACCTTTACGAGGAGAAGATACGTCCCCTGGTGGTCGACATGAAGACCGGCGAGGTCAAAGAAGACATCGATCCGGCGCAGTTCGATCAGCGGTTCGCCATGAAGAACGAGGCCACGAGCCGCCGGGCCCCCGAAAATCCCGCCAAGGTGCAGAGAGTGCCCAATCACGGTTTGGTCTACCAGGTCATGGACGGCGACGGCGTGAAGATGATCGTCTTGCCGGTCCAGGGGATGGGGCTGTGGTCCACCCTGTACGGCTACTTGGCCCTCGAGGCCGACACCACCACCATCGCGGGGATCGCTTTTTACGAGCACGGGGAGACCCCGGGCCTGGGCGGCGAGATCGAAAGCCCGGGGTGGCAGGCCAAATGGATCGGGCGCAAGGCCTTCGATGAGGACTGGGAGCCGCGGATCCGGGTCATCAAGGGCGAGGCCGGCGAGCCGGATGAGGATCCCTACCAGGTGGACGGCCTCACCGGCGCGACCCTCACCGCCAACGGCGTGACGGAGCTGGTTCGGTTTTGGATCTCCGATGAGGGCTACGGCAGGTATCTCGCGAAGTTCCGCGAGCAGGAGCGTGGATCATGAACAGGAAATCGCGAGAAGCGCTGCTCGATCCGTTTTTCAACAACAACCCCATCGCGGCTCAGGTGCTGGGCATCTGCTCGGCCCTCGCCGTGACCACCCAGATGATCCCGTCGGTGGTGATGTGCGCCGCCCTCATCGCGGTGACAGCGCTCTCCAACGTGTCGGTGAGCATGATCCGCAACTACGTGCCGGCGAGCATCCGCATCATCGTCCAGCTGACCATCATCGCGTCGCTGGTCATCATCACCGACCAGATCTTGAAGGCGTTTTTGTTCGACGTGAGCAAGCAGCTCTCGGTGTTTGTGGGCCTCATCATCACCAACTGCATCGTCATGGGCCGAGCCGAGGCCTTCGCCATGCAAAACGGCCCCTGGCGCAGCTTCTTGGACGGCATCGGCAACGGCGCCGGATACAGCCTGGTGCTCATCGTGGTGGGTTTCTTCCGGGAGCTGCTGGGCGCGGGGCGCCTCTTTGGAGTCCAAGTCTTCGAGCTGGCCGGGGAGGGGGGCTGGTACGTGCCCAACGGACTTTTGGTCCTGGCCCCCAGCGCGTTTTTTATCATCGGCCTGTTCATCTGGGGGCTCAGAGCCTGGAAGCCACTCTTGGTGGAGGAGGACTGAGATCATGCTTGAGCATTATCTGAGCCTGTTGGTCCGTTCGATCTTCGTCGAGAACATGGCGCTGGCCTTTTTCCTCGGCATGTGCTCGTTCCTCGCGGTCTCGCGCAAGGTGAGCACGTCGGTGGGGCTGGGCTTCGCGGTCATCTTCGTGCTCACCGTGACGGTGCCTATCAACAACCTGGTGTACATGCACCTGTTGCGCCAGGGGGCCCTGTCCTGGATCCACCCGTCTTTGGCGGACGTCGATCTGTCGTTTCTCGGGTTTCTGACCTACATCGGCACCATCGCGGCCATGGTCCAGATCGTGGAGATGACCTTGGATCGCTACGTCCCTGTTTTGTATACCTCCTTGGGGGTCTTTTTGCCGCTGATCGCGGTGAACTGCGCCATCTTGGGAGGCTCTTTGTTTATGGTGGAGCGCAGCTACGACCTCGGTGAGAGCGTGGTGTTCGGCTTCGGCTCAGGCGTGGGGTGGCTGCTGGCCATCGCGGGCCTGGCCGCCATTCGCGAGAGGCTCAGGTATAACAACATCCCGGCGGGGCTTCGCGGCCTGGGGATCACGTTCATCGTGACCGGCCTGATGGCCATCGCCTTCATGACCTTCGCGGGAATTCAGCTATAGGGGAAGAATTCGATGTTGCTCGTCATACTCGGCGTGGGGATGTTTTCAGGAGTGGTCTTGTCCTTGGTCCTTTTGTTGATGTTCGCCAAGAAACACTTGGTGGCCAGCGGCGAGGTCAAGATTGAGGTTAACGATGATCCGGAGCAGACCATAACCACCGAAGCCGGCAGCACGCTCCTTGGGACCTTGGCCGCTCAGAAGATCTTTATCCCGTCGGCGTGCGGCGGCAAGGGCACCTGCGGGGTGTGCACCGTAACCGTGAACGAAGGCGGCGGGGCGATCTTGCCCACCGAGGTGACCCACATCACGAGGGGGCAGGCCCGGGAAGGGCTCCGGCTCAGCTGCCAGGTCAAGGTCAAGCGTGACATGAAGATCGAGATTCCGCCGGAGATCTTCAATGTTCGCAAGTGGGAGTGCGAGGTGATCTCCAACACCAACGTGGCGACCTTCATAAAAGAGCTCAAGCTGCGGCTGCCCGAAGGCGAGGATGTGCCGTTTCGGGCCGGAGGCTACATCCAGATCGAGTGCCCGCCGCACACGGTGCATTACAAGGACTTCGATATCGACGAGGAGTACCGTGAGGACTGGGATCGGTACGACATGTGGCGGTACGTCTCCGTGGTCGATGAGGAGGTCACCCGGGCGTATTCCATGGCCAACTACCCCCAGGAGAAGGGGCTCATCTTGCTCAACGTGCGCATCGCGAGCCCGCCGCCCAACAAACCCGACGCGCCTCCGGGGCAGATGTCCTCGTACATCTTTGGCCTAAGGCCGGGCGACAAGGTGACCATCTCGGGGCCGTATGGGGAGTTCTTCGCTCGGGAGACGAAAAACGAGATGTGCTTTATCGGCGGCGGCGCCGGAATGGCTCCCATGCGGTCCCACATCTTCGATCAGTTCAAGCGCGTCGCGACCGATCGCAAGGTCACCTTCTGGTATGGCGCCAGGAGCATGCGCGAGGCCTTCTACGTGGAGGAGTTCGACGAGCTCGCGCGGCAGCACGAAAACTTCGACTGGACGCTGGCCATGTCGGAGCCCAAGCCCGAGGACAATTGGACCGGGGCCAAGGGGTTCATCCACAACGTGCTGTATGACAACTACCTCAAAGATCACCCCTCGCCCGAAGATCTGGAGTACTACATCTGCGGTCCTCCCATGATGAACGACGCGGTCATCAACATGCTCTTGAACCTCGGAGTGGAGCGCGAGAACGTCCTGTTCGACGACTTCGGTTGAGGTTATTTTGATGGAATGAAAAGCCCGGTCTTCTCAAGCTCAGCGCAAAATCCCAGGCTCGAGCCCAGGCGACTCCTTGGGGCCGTCCTCGTCTTGGCCGCGCTTTTTTCGGCTTACTACTGGCGGCGAAGCGAGCCTCATCCACAGATGCTCGACATTCGCTCCCTGGCTTTTTCGAGCATCGTCTACCAGGTCAAGGTGGTCTCGAGCGACTTCGGTGAAGACGCTCGGGGCGAGCTTTTAGCCGCTTTCAAAGGGGAGCTGGACGCCGTCGACCGCATGATGTCCTGGCACCGCAAAGACTCGGCCGTGGCCCGAATCAATCGGGCGGAGGCGGGCCAAGAGCTACCCCTTGATAAGGCGCTTAGGGACCTTTTGGTTTTGGCGGGCGAGGTCCATGAGCGAAGTAGTGGCGCGTTCGACGTGACCGTGGGGCCCATCGTCGCGCTTTGGGGGTTCAAGGACAAAGTCAGCCCGGGGAAAGTTCCATCTCGAAAAGAGCGAGAGGCTGTCTCCCAGAGTGTGGGGTGGGAAAAAGTCCGACTGACGAAAAAGACGGTGCGCAAGGACCACTCTCAGCTCCAGATAGATCTCTCGGCCATCGCCAAGGGGTACGCCGTGGATCGCATCGCGAGGGTCCTCGAGAAAAGGGGGTACAAAAATTTTATGGTGGAGATAGGCGGTGAGGTGCGGGTCTTGGGGCACAACCTGCGGGGCAGACCGTGGCGCATCGCGGTCGAGACCCCCGATCCGGACCGCCGGGAGGTCTTTCGCGTCTTGTCTCTCAAGGACGCTGCCGTGGCCACCTCTGGAGACTACCGCAACGCCCACGCCATAGGCGGGCGAGTCTACTCCCATACCATCGATCCCCGCACTTT
>JAABTR010000511.1 GCA_011389755.1 Deltaproteobacteria bacterium
TGAATATTGAAGACGAGAACGCGCTGAGACACGAGTCAACCGTGGCGCGCCCGCCCAGCACGACCGGCCATGGGCTTGTCAGTGAATCTCACCGGGAGCTCGGAGAAGTCGCCCAATACCTGATGGGGCACGACGACCTGCTCGAAAGGTGGACACAGCTCGAAGAGGCGGCTCCGACGCTGCGGGTATATAGCAGCAAGGACGGGGACATCTACGCTTTCGACGAACCAGAAAAGTTGAACCCGCTCGGAGGCGAGTGGGTCATTTGGGACGATGTCCTTTTCTTACGGGTCTCAAAAGAGACGCCGTCGGCGCTGACCTTTTCTCTTCCCGACGGAGAAAGGCTCCTTTGTCTCCACGCCCAGGGTGGCGACATCTTCCGGGTCTCCCCGCCCGCATCCGAACAGCTGCTAAAACTGGCCAACACTGCTGCCGCATCGATCCCCGCTGTCCCCGCGCCGAACATCGACGACATTCTAAATGGCAACAGCCGTGAGCCTTGGCTCGAAACACAAGCGCGCGAGAAGGCCTCATCGGAACACGCTTTGGATCGCCTCTGCGCCGCGGGCATGCTCGCCCGTCTGTGGCTCCCCACCGATAGGGACGAGAAACGCGCTCTCGAGCGGTCTCTCATTACCGGAGGCGCCTCCCCCGTGGCCCAAAAGGCAAAGTCCTACCTTCGCTCCATGTCGCCCGAGATTTTGGCACAGCTCGATGGGCTTGCAGCTTCTTCGGTTGGGAACCTCCACACCTCCTTGGAAATGTTGGAGCGCGCGGTCATCGAAGGAGAGCGAGACACAAAAACACTGGCGCAGAGCTTTCTTTTGGATCGCGATGACGCGGCCTGCATCGTTCACCTGCTCGAGCTCGGAGGCTCCGGTGAAAAAACCACCGCGGCGCTGGAGGCGCTCGATGAAAGGGCGAAAATCATGGCCAGCATAATCGACGATGCGAAGGCCACGTATCACCCGAGGCTGCAGGCCGTAGGGTGGCAGGAACCGACTGCGTGGTGGGGACTATCTTGACGCGAGAAGGCTCATTCTCGCGCATCTATTATGAGCGCCCGCCTGGGGTCGGTGTACGCAGGAGAGAACGCGTGCTCACGTTCCCCTGGATGCGGCCGCCGACCGAAGAGCCCTTGGACGCGAAGCCGGGACACGTGCTCCTGGTTGCCGTTACAAAAGACCGACGCGATGCCACCCTCGTCGATTGGGGGCCCGAACGAGACTGCCCAAACGACACGACCTTCTTGCCCATCGGCATGGAGGCGCAGCGCGCGCACTCGCGAGCTGTACAATCCGTGCTCGGGAATCTACCCTTCACACCTCCGCATGCAGGACTTCGGTCTGGTCCTCGAATGGTTGCGAGATTCATTTTCAGTGAAGGACACCAAAACGAACAGCTCGAAGGGAGCTCCTTCGGACTCGCCATGCTGCTTTCCGAGCTGTCCGCGCGTCTTCGCGTCAAAGTGCCGGCCGACATCTGCGCTCTGGCTGCGCTCGATCGTTTCGGGAATGCAATTGAAGTCGATGCCTTGCACCGCAAAATGCAAGCCGTTGCTGACTCAGCGCTGGGTGTAAGCGCGGTGCTGGTTTCCTCGAGCCAACAAAATAAGGCCGAACGAATCGCCGAGACGCTCAGCCGAAAACTTAAAGTGCACGCCGTTTCGCGTTCGAGCGACGTCATCGAGAAGATCTTTGTAGACCTCGAGGAGATCATTTCTGAGCTCGCCAAGGATGTCCCCATCGAAGCTCAGGTACGGCGGTTGCTCTCGTTGTCTCTTCGTGGCTCGAGCTTTTTGCTGAGCTGGAAAGGCGTCTCCCAGTACGCGGACCTGTTGAAAAAGAGAAACGAGCTCGACGCTCTCTGGCAACAAAGACTGTTTTGGGTCCGGTCCATCGCAGACCGCCACCAAGGGATCAAAGCTCCCATCGAGTGGCCGGGCAGCCGCGCAATTCGCGCCCTTCCCCGGCCTTTGAGGCTCCAACTCATCTCCCACATCGTTCAATCCCACGCAGATGCCTGTTCACAAGACTTGCAAAAAATCGTGTCTCGCGCACGCGAGCACATCGCCCCCGGCGGTGAACGACACGAGCAAGACCTCTCTTTGCTGGGAGCAATAGGACGAGGCCTTTCTTCCCGAGGTCATTTCGAGCAGTCGCGTCATGACCTCGAAGAGGCCATCGACGGATGGTACGCCATCGACCAGGTCGAAAATGCTTCCTATCCGCTGGCGGAGCTGTTTCGAGTTCTCGGTATTCAGAAAAAACCCTCGGAAATCGACAAGGCCATCGACCGCTACGTGCCCCGCTACGAGGCCGAATCCAACCCCGACAATCCCAGCTCCCTCGGGTACGTGCTCCTCGCCATGGCCTACGCGTTCATACAAACGAAACAGCCCACGCGTGCCGCCCAGCTACTTTGTGACGAAGCCGCCGAATGGGACGCCTGCCCTGTGTCACTGCGCGCCTCCAGGCTGCGCTGGTACGCGAATGTCCTCTTGGCGACGGAGCGCGAGGGCGATATCAAGCGCTCATCCGACGAATTGACCCGTTTGGTGGATGCCCACCGCGAAGAGCTCTCGGTCTACGCCCTGCTCGCCGAGCTCGACTCCCTACTCGCGCGAGGAGGCGACCCCAGTGACGTCATCGAGCGGCTGCTGAGCTGCCGCGAAAAACATGAATTTGAGAGAATAGACGACGAGAACCTCACAGCTAAAGAGAAAGCAAAAAAATTTGCAGAACTGTATCCATATTGACCGCTTAATCGCAACCAGACGCTTCTTTCCCTAGTTACGAGACCTGTCGCCAATTCGTCACGGAAGTCGATGAAAGCTCTGGTTTTAACCCAACTCCCCAAAAAAGGAGCTCGCATGTTGAAACGTGTATTCAAAAACCTCGACCGCTGGCGACACCTTCCCGCCTACCAACTCGAACGCAGAGCTGACATTTTCTTTTCGCTCTATCTCAAGGACGTGGTCGAGGATTTGGTCGGAACTTCACTCGAAGACATCATCATTCCCGAACTTCCACTCAAGCGGGACATCATTTGGCCCCAGAGCGCATCCAACCAATCGGTCAAAGTGGACTACGCGCTGTTTTCACGAGACCGTTCGGTGGTCTATTTCGTCGAGCTTAAAACCGATGCCGGTTCGAGAAGAGACAACCAAGATCATTACCTCGAACGCGCCGCCGAGCTCGGCTTCGCCCCTTTCGTCGAAGGTATTCGGCAGATTCTGCTGTACACGACAGCGCACCAGAAATACCACCACTTGGCTCGAACGCTCGGAGAGTTGGGGTTTCTGGAGCTACCAGACGGGCTCGAAGAGCTCGTCTATCCTCAGCCTCAAAGGGGGCTAACGAAAATGCTCGAACAGATTATGGCCACAGCGCTGCAACCGCGCATCGAGGTCATCTACCTTCAACCCGAACAAACGCCAGGTTGCCTGTGCATCGACTTCGGGCGGTTCGCTTCCCACGTGGAAAAACACGAAGACGATCTGAGTCGGTTGTTCGCCTCCTACTTGCGAAGGTGGACGCTGCCTGCCGGGAGCCTGGTTGAGCGATAGCGGAAGCCGGAAAAACGGCCGGGGATGAGGCCTTCGTCAGATTCGTCTTTCCGGCTCAACCCTGGCCCCATGACAGGCCGGTGCTAACTTTTTCAAGAAACCCAAAGCGGGGACAACCATGGCTGACGAAGGCAAGATCGCGAGGATCGTAAACCTCTACCGGCGCTTCAACAGTTGGGGTCAGCTCACGGTCAAGCAGATCATGGGCGACTACGAGGTCGACCGGCGGACGGTCAACCGGGATCTCAAGGAGCTTCAAGAGCTGTTTCAGATCGAGCTCGAAAATGAGCGATCGTCAACCGGAGAGAAGATTTGGCGCCTCAAGGATCGCGACAAGAAAATCGAGGTCTGCTATCGCCTGTGGGACTTAACCGCCCTGCATCTCGGCCGCCGACTCTTCGATTTTTTAGAGGACACCGCTCTCGAGGCTTCGCTCAGCAAGGTCTACGAGCGAATCGAGGAGCAGCTCAAGCGCCGGGACGAATGGGAGCGCGCCAAGGACCTCCACAAAAAGGTCTACATGGTGAGCGAGGGGCCCAAGAAGCTCAAAAGACAGCACGCTGACATTCTCGACACCATATTGACCGGCCTGCTCAAGGAAGAGCAGCTCACAATCCGCTACGTCAACCTGGCTGGAAAGAGCAAGGACTTACAGGTCAAGCCGTACACGCTTGTGGCTTTCCGCCGCGGTCTTTACCTCCTCGCCGCCTTCGAACGCCCCGAGTCCCTGCGCACCTTTGCCCTCGAGAGAATCGCCGAGGCCGAATGGCTCAAGGGGGAGAAGTTCACCGTCCCGAGCGACTACGACCCCGAAAAGCACTTTGAGAGCGCCCTTTTCATAAAGCCCGGCAAGCCGGACAAGGTGACGCTGCGCTTTTCCAAAGGGACCGATCGGTTCATCGAGCTGCGCAGGTTTCACAAGAGTCAAACGACCAAGTTGCTCCCCGACGGGAGAACCGAGATGACCCTACAGATTCCCTGCGGCGAGGAGGATTGGGAGGTGCTCAACTGGGTGATCTCTTTTGGTCCATACGTGGAGGTCGTCGAGCCGGAGGGTTTAAGACAGCGGGTGAAAGAGCATTTGGAGCGGGCGCTCGCGAATTACAAATGACATCAGGCCAGAATCACATGTCTTTATTAAGCTCAATGACGACCTTGGGTTCCACCGAGTTGTTCTCCGGCAACGGGACATCGCCCTTCTTTTTGCCGATTTGGGACACACTCTCCAGATCTGCGAGGGTTTTCGATCCGGCGACGGCCGAGCTTTTGTCATCGTAGTACTCGAACCATGGAAGCCCGTGGTCGTTGTATTCCTCGGCGGTCGGAGAAGCGGTCGGTGGATTCTCACCGGTGATTTGTCTCCAGACGATTGAATTGGCGATGTGGACCCAGCAGCTTTGGCGAGATTGCCGATCCCAGTCCCGGTGGCGGTAGGGATCTTCGTAGATTTCCTGGCGCATGCGGCCTCCCGGGGCGAGCCCCATCGAAGAGCAGCATACTTCGCAGGCGTAAGCTTCCGGACCCCCCAGGCGCCTTTCGACCTTGGGAAACCGCCTTTCGAAGACCCGCCGTTTCATCGGGAAAACCTCTATCTGAAGTCCACCTGCCTCAGCCCGTCCACTGATCTGCTCTTCCGCCGTGTATCCCGCCCCAAGCGGCATGGCCACAAACTGCCGGATAACCCCATCGTCGACATTGTAACCGTCGAGCCAAGGCTGCTCCGGGACCACCACGTAGCCCTGCGGATTTCGGCTCAGCCCATTTCTCCAGCGAATGCCCGAGATAGCGTTTATTTTCCCGGCGGACACCTTGACCGCAAAAGGATAGTTGGTACCGCGATCGTCGATGTAGTCAGCATTGAAACTGATCCACAGCGCCTCTGACTGGTACATGGGCAGCACCGCTCCGCCCCGTGAGCGCCAGTCTTTGGGCGCGCGCAAGCCGCGGTCTTCAATGCGTCGCAGAGGAAATGCGCCGAGCCCGGGCGGGAGTGGGTACTCGGCATCGTCGTCCGGGATGCGCAGGGTCCGCTGAAACTCGATGGTCAACCTGGCCCCGGGGTGGACCTCGGGAAACTCGAACACCATTTTGTTGTCTTCTATACGGATCGCCATCTGCACCTCCC
The DNA here is from genome assembly GCA_011389755.1 of Deltaproteobacteria bacterium. GTDB lineage: Bacteria > Myxococcota_A > Polyangia > JAAYKL01 > JAAYKL01 > JAABTR01. The sequence continues at coordinate 5,694 of JAABTR010000511.1, forward strand.
TAGAATGTCGCGAGTTATACGCCGCGGTGTTTGCTTCCCTTTCGAGTGTGCTTCAGGGGTAGGGCAGATTTTGTCTCATGGGCCGGAGTTGCCCTCAACGCTCACTTATGCGGTCGTAAGTTCTCTCCTTCACTCCTGGCCAAAAAATGGCTCCTCGTCATGAACCTGAGATCACATGAAGCAGTCCCTCAACGTGGATGCGTGCGGATCAGTGTGGTGAACCCTGCGTCACCTTCGAGCGATCGAAACAATTCGTCCCTGTACGTTAAAATCAAATTTCTTCCCAGGAAACTCCGTCTCGATATACCGTCACGCACACCCGTTTGCCTTTGCCGCTACCTGAATCTTTTTTTGAGATCAAGACGGTGGTTGGGCGTGCGAAGGGTGCATTGGGCCAGCTAGATGCGACTTTTTCATAGATTTCTTCAATCTTTTCTTTGGCATAGTGTGCCCGAGTGTTGTTGTCCATAATGATAATATATGTGGCAAACGGCAAGAGATTGCTGTCATTCATCTCCCCGACCGCATAAAAAACAAGCAAAGGCTTTTGTTGCAGCCCCTGCGGGGCGACCCCATG
>JAABTR010000512.1 GCA_011389755.1 Deltaproteobacteria bacterium
ACCGCTGTCCCGGCTGACAGCCCTGTGTCGACTCGTCACACACGAAGTCCGCGTAGGTGCCCGGTTCCCGGCACGAGGTGAAGTTGATGACCGTGGGGGCTCCGCCGTTGGTGCTGGGCGCCTCGATAATGATGTAGAATTTGTCGTTGTACGGTGAACCCACGTACTCCTCGTACTCCTGGGAAAAAAACACGTAATCCACCCGAAACCCCTTGGCGCCCTCGGGCACCCGCAACCTGAGGCGCCACTCCATGACGTCATACATTTTCAGCGGGTCCTTCGAAAACGGGTCGTCGAGACCGTCTCGGTCTCCATACGCACCGAGCTCCACGTCGTGGTCCGTGCCTTGGGCCGGGCCCGTTGCCATGAGGGCGTATGAAGGCCCGCGTCTCGGCGCCAAATCGTTGCCCGTGTCACCGAAGCGCTCCACCGCCGCCCGTGTGATCTCTAGATCACCGTCTACCGAAGCGCTGACGTACTCTTGGCCCAAAAAAACCCCGTCGTCGCAAAGCTCCACCGCACATCTCAAATTGTCCAGAGAAGAGCCCACCGCCGGGCAGGCGTCGCAGTCCGCCCACAGAGGCTGCGCGTCGTCTTCGGTCCCCGAGTCTCGATCAGACGAGGTGTCGCTTTGGTCTATTTCGCTATCGGTGCCCCTTGCCGCTCCGGTCGAGGTCGACGCGTCCTCGTCCGTCGCCTCAGGGTCCGCGATGTTGCCGGCGACCGATGACGATTCACCGCCACAGCCCAAAGCCGGCAAAAACAAAAAAACCGTCGCAAACCTTGCCCCGCGCGCGTTCATCATGATGCTCGGCCGTCCTTTCTCTCGAGACCCCGGCGGCGGTCTCTTTTTCGATCCCAAAGGCGCGGTCGAGCGAAGAAACCACCTATGTAAGAAGTCTAGGGAAGAACGATGCGCAGGCCAGCCCGCGCATGGAGCGGGGGATCAGCTGAAGCGGCTCTGCAAGGAGCGCAGCTCTTTTTCGAGCTCGACAATGCGGTTGTTGCGGCTGTGGAGCTCCATCTGCCATTGGGCGACGTCGCCGTCGTGTTCTTGCAGCTCCGCCCGCAGGTCACCGAGCTCTCTCTCGAGCCGCATGGCCCTTTTTTCGCGCTCTTCGAGCTGCTCGGTCAAAGAGGCCATGAGGGCCTGCGTGTCTTCGACCTCGGCGCCGATGCGCTGAGCCTGCTCCGCGCTCGAGCCGCCGCCGAGCGCTTTCGAGGCTTTTTCGCGCAAAACTTCGAGCTCCCCCTCGAGCTGCCCAACCCGCTGCGATGCCTGCTGCGACGCCTGTTTTGCGTGCGCGGCTTCTGTCTCCTTGTCCCGCACCCGCCTCTCGAGGAGCTCCTTTTGCTCCATCGCCGCGGACAACTCCTCGGAGGCATCCACGCGCGCTTCTCCCACGGCCACGAGTCGTTCCTGCGCCGCGCTGAGCTCCTTTTTCGTCGCCTCCAGATCGTCAAAGACTCGGGCCTCGCGTCCCATGACCTCCTCGAGCTCCCTGCGCAGCCCATCGACCCGATCGTTGGCCCGCGACAGCTCCCTGACGTGGTAGGCGGCCCATTCCCTTCGGTGCAGCACCTCTTTTTCGAGCGCTTCGGCGCCCGGTCCTCCACCCCGCGATCCCGGCCCCTCGGGTGTTGTCGTCGGAGGTTGCGCCGGATCCTCTTTGGCGCTCGGTCTGTCCCAGATAGCGCTTAGCTCGCAGCGCAGCTCACAGACCACCCGCTCAAAAGCTTCATGGGCGGCCACGGCCTCGTCAAGCTCGGCCTCTCGCTCGTTTATCTGCGCCTTGAGGGCGTCGAGATCGCCCGAGAGTCTGGCGGCGTCAGCTCCGGCTTGATGGGTCCACTGGGACTCGTTTTGCAAAAGGTCCCGCAGCCGCTCCACTTCCATGCGACTTTCATCGGCCTGTCGCTCTTTTTCCCGCAGCTCTCGCCGGACCTGCTCCAGGTCGCCCTTGAGTTGGTCGAGCACCTCGGCCCCGCTCTGGTCCATGATCTGGGCCGCGAGCTCGTGGCGGACATCTATCTCCAGGTTCGACGCTCTTTGTTCGATCTGGGAGACTTTCTCGCGCGCTCCATCGAGCTCCACGCGGGCCATCTCCAGCTCGCTATCGAGCTCGGTGATTCTCTTTGATTCCGCGTCCGCCCGACGTTCTGCCTCGGCCTTGTCTCTTTGGGCGAGCCCGCTCAGCTCCTGGGCCGCGGACATCTCCTTTTCGAGCGTGGCTCTCGAGGCGTTCGCCTGCTCGAGGCTCTCGACCAGCTCCCGGATGCGATCCTGGGCCGCCTTCAGGGCGGACTCCAGGTCGCCGATTCGCGCGCGCCGGCTGTCGAATTCCTCCTCCAGCATGCGGGCTCCCCGCTCCGCCGCGCTCATCTGGGCCGCGACTCGGGTCTCATTACCCCGGACCCGCTCCAGCTCCTGCTCGAGCGTCGAGAGCCTCGCCAGGGCCTCGTCCCTCTCCCGGACGATCTGCGAACCCTCGCCCTGCCCAAGGGCCCCGGGCGGGCTGCTCTTCCGATGCCGCGCATCGAGCTCCGAGATGGTCCACCGGGCCGCCTGCAGCTCGCTTTCCAAATCTGCGATCCGCTGGTCTCTCTGGATGATCTCCGAGGGGCTCTCGGCGCCCTTCTTGTCCCGGGACTTCCCACCTATTTCAGCCAACATCTCCCCTTGCTTGATGCTGAGCTCCTCGGCTTCGGCCTCCAGCCGCTCCTTGATCTGGTTCAGCCTCGCGACCTCATGGAGCACGCGCTCGATCTCGGTCTCTTTGTCGGCGATGGTCCGCTCTTGCTTTTGGACCTCGCTTTCGAGCTCCTCGATGGTGATCCGCGACTGTGCCAGCTCGTACTGGAGCTTCTTGTGCTCCACCTCGAGGGCCGACAGACTCAGCTCGGCCTCCACCCGAGCCCGGTGGTGCCCCGAGCTCGTTCCGCGGAGCGCCGCGTTCTCCATCTCCAGCTCCTCGATCCGCGGCGATGGGGCCTGCGACGACTCCACGAGCGCCGGACCAAAGCTTTCCAAGCGAATCACCAGATCGCGAATGAGCGACTCCCTGCGCGCGAGCTCTTCGCTGAGCTGCCGATTTTTCCCCGACAGCTCCTTGACCCCTTCTTCGAGCCGCGCGCATTCCCGCGACAGCACCTCTTCGTCCTGGGCTCCCTTTTGCTCAGCAGGGGGAGCCTTGCGCGGCGGAGCTTCCGGGGTCTTCTTGCTCTGTTTTTGGACCACCTCTTGCTCGGGCACCGCCCGGCTGGCGATGTCCCGCTGCATCAGGGCCACGACCTTCTCGAGCTCCTCGACGCGCTGCTTGCTCTTTGAGGCCTTGTCTTCGAGCTGTTCCTTGGCCTTGCGCAGATTCTCGAACTCGGATGCGTCCAAGCGCGTCTGGTTCACGAGCTCATCGCGCAACATCTCCGCCGACTGTGCCCTCTGCTCGGCTTGTTTGAGCTGCAGATTCAGCTCCCGCACCCGCGCTTGAACGCCGGGGTCTACCGGCGCAGGCGCCTTGGCGACCTTTGTCTCGGCTTCCTCGAGCTTGGCGCGAAGATCGGCCACGGTGGTCTCGTGTTTTTTCTTCTCGTCCGACCACGCGCTGCGCTTCTCTTCGAGTTTTTCGTACCGCGTTCGAATCTTGTCCAGCTCTGCCGCGTCCCTGCGCGCCATCTCGAGGAGCTGATCCCGCGCCTGCTCGGCGGCCGAGGCCCTTTGCTCCGCCTGCCTGACCGCGGCGTTTACCTCCCGGCGATCCTCGCCCTCGAGGCCGCGAGTCCTCTTGGCGTACTCGGACTCCAGCTGCCTCTTTTGTGTGGCCTTGCGCTCGTTGTCGAGCTCCTTTGCGAGGTCGACGGCCCGCGCTCGCGCGGCCTCCGACTGCAGCAGCTCGTTTTCCAGGTCCTTCTCGAGAGACTCGATGCGAACCCCGCGGTTTCCCAGCTCGCGACGCGCGACCTTGAGCTCTTCTTCCAACGCGGCCAGGCGCTCTGCGTCGCCTTCGGCGGGTTCCAAGTCCCCGCCTTCGCTCAGCGGAAGAGACGACAGGGGCAGCTGAATGACGGAGTAGGGATCCAAGGCGACCGCCCGCTCCGAGCAGACAGCCAAGAACCACTCGATCTCCTCGCTGTCGCCGTCCATGAGCGTCGCGTCGAAAGTCACGGGCAGCTCTTCGTCCTCGTATCCGAGATCCGCGACGGCATAGCCTGCGAAGGGGGACTGCCCGATCATCTGGACGCTCGGAAACAGCTCCTGGAGCATATCGTAGCTCTCGTAGTAGTCGACATCTTCGTCCCGACCTTCGAGGGCAACGAACCGAGATTTGCACGAAGGATTGGGCACCGCCACCACCACGACGCCCCTTCGTCCCACCACCCGGCCGAGCTCTTGCAAAGCCGCGAACGGCTCGGGCAGGTCTCTGATATCCGCCACGAGGGCGACGTCAAAGGCGCCGCTGCGAAAGCTCAGCTCCTCGGGCGGCGAGATCTCCAGCTCGAGCCCCTTGATGTCGCGCCATTTGTGCCCGCCGCTGCCCGGCTTCGGCTCTTCTTCTAGGACGCAGCACACCTTGCGCGCGCGCGCATCCAGAAGAAAACGGGCGGTGCCCATATCGTCTCCGACCATCAGCACCCGGCGGCGTTTGATAAGCTTCTGCAGATACATCAGCGACGCCAACCGGTGAGCCGACCCCAAATTCTTGTCCAATCCTCTTGACATGTTCAACCTAATTAAAATGAGTCGATTTTGTTTTCTTAGCGAAACGCACGTGACGAAAATGTTCTTCTACTTGTACGCGACGGGGCGTCGCCTAACAAGACGGAACGAATGGGGCATCATAGTCTTTTTTGTCCCTGGAGTCTAAGATCTAAAAAATCGAGAGCAGAAGCGCCGGCGGTTCAGTATTGCGGGGCCGGCGGCGGCGGCGGCGGCGGCGGCGGCGCGGCTTCCCAGCCCTGCCCCCCAGCCGGTGGCTCCGCGGGTGCCGGCTGCTGCTGCGGAGCGGGTGCGGGCTGAACAGGCGCCGGCGCAGGCGCCGTAGACCATCCCCCGCCCCAACCTTCGTCCTGGGCGGGCTGCTGTCCCCACTGCGCGGGGACCTCCTCAACCGGCTCCTCTTTCTGCGAGCCGCCGGCCGAGAGATTGAAAGTCATCGTCAAGGACGAATAAACGCCGAAACGCAGGGCGCTTATATCCCCTGAGTAGGTGGCCCCCTCGAGAGCCGAGTTATCCAGCTGACCCTCCTGGGCGGAGGCGTAGGACAGGCGCAGCCCCAGGATGTCGGCGCCGATGGCGAAGCTGTCGGTCGCCCAGAACTCGGCGCCCACGGCCACCTGGAAAACAAACGGAGAGGCCAGCCGAGCGATCACGTCCACCTGCTTCTCGAGGGCGTCTTTGCCGGCGTCCAAGACAGCATCATCGACGGTCGTGTTCTCGGGCTGATCGTACTTGGCGCTGCCCTTTCCCACATAGCCGCCGACCCCAGCGGTCAGGTAGAGCACCGCCCGCTCGGGCTCGGGCGCTCGAAAATAGAACTTCGCACCCAAAAGCCCCCCGAGGGTAAAGAAGCTCGCTTCGGCCTTGGGAGCCTGACTCGCCTCGTCAGTTCCGGGAAACGGGTAGATTTTGTACTTGAATACGTTGAAATCCACGGACAGATGCAAAACGAGCTGCTTGGACACTCCCCACTGAAAGTTTCCTCCGTAGCGCGGCCCACCGAACTTTGCAGTCTCGATTTGAGGGCCACCGTCTTGGTACAGCATGATCGGCATCTCGTAGTTGTCCCACGAAAACTTCGCGCCGACCCCCGCCCACATGTCCGAGGCGGACGCCCTCGGCGCCGCCATGAAAAACGCGGCGACCCCGAGCAGGGTGATGAGTTTCTTGGCCATCGATGTGCTCCTCCTTCTTGGCGAATCACTCCGCACACTTGCGCAAAGCAATATTGCATCTCGTTACGATGACACGAATATATCGCGAGCGTACAAGTCTTGACTTGCGCCTGTCAAGTTGTCGGCGTTGCGTGTAATAATCAAAAAAACTGCGCGAGGCCCCGGTTGTTGCGACAAGGAAAAATTGGGGACAACCCCGGCAGGCCCTGTTAACATGACATGTTTATTATGATGAAGTGCGCGATGTACATCTATCTGGTCGTCGTCTTCGTGGCCCTCTCCTGCGGGACGACCCTATCGCCGGAGCCGGCGCTGGCCGCGGCTCCCATCGAGAAGACACCCGCATCCGTGCCCGACTCCCACGGCAGGGG
>JAABTR010000086.1 GCA_011389755.1 Deltaproteobacteria bacterium
CGCGTGCGCGACCCGCACCAGATCGCCGGGATCGTCAACCGCAAGCTGAGCTTCTACACCGAGCAGCGCGTGCTGCCGCTGCTGTCCCTCACCGATCTGCGGCCCGAGCTGTTCGACCGAGCGCGGGTGCTCATGCGCGGCGTCAGCTCGCACCACCCGTGGCTCGGTCTCGGCGACGAGGAGCTTCTTCGCGTCGGCGGCTTCGTGCGGCAAGATCCGCTCACGGGCGCTTTCGGATACAGCCTCGCCGCTGCCTTGATGTTCGGGACGGACGAGGCGATCCAGCACGCGACCCCGGGGCTCGTGTTCGACGCGGTGCTGCGACGCGTGGACGTGGCGCGCTACGACGACCGGCTGATGGTACGGACCAACCTGATCGATGCATTCGACCAGCTCATGGGGTTCGTTGAGAAGCACCTCAACGACCCGTTCCACATGGAGGGCAACACCCGGGTCAGCCTGCGCGACCGGATCTTCCGCGAGCTCGTGTCCAACCTGATCGCACACCGTGAGTACACGAGCGCCGCGCCCGCGACGATGATCATCCACCGCGACAAGGTCGTGCTGCGCAATCCGCACGTCCGCCACGGCCAGGGCCTCATCGACCCTGCCAACTTCACGCCGTTCCCCAAGAACCCGACGATCTGCAAGTTCATGATCCAGCTCGGCCGCTACGAGCAGCTCGGCTCGGGCGTGTACAATGTCAACCGCTACCTGCCGATTTACGCCAAAGGCGCGCTGCCGTCCTTCGAAGAAGGCGAGCTTTTCACGGTCACGGTGCCCCTAAGCGAAGAAGCGATTCCACGCGCTGGGGCCGATAAAGCGGGCGACGAGACGAACCCACCAGTCACCCCACCAGTCACCCCACCAGTCGCCCCACCGGTCGAGCGGCTGCTCGAGGCGCTCGCCGAGCACGATGAGTTGGGTAACGCCGATCTGCGCGATCTGTTCGGCCTGCGCGACCGCACCCATCTCCGCCAGCACTACGTCCACCCTGCATTGTCCGATGGGCTCATCGAACCGACCATTCCCGACAAGCCCACGAGCCGCCTTCAGAAGTATCGGCTCACGCCAAAGGGCCGCGAGTGGCTCGAGGTCGCGAAGAAGGGCAGCGGGTCATGACCACACCCGCCGCATCCTGCTCGGGACGCCTTCCTCGCGGCGATTGCTGCGGGAAGATTATGCGTTGCGAGACGTGGTACCCCGATCTGACTGTCGCTGGCCATGTCTTTCACCCAGCTTGGTTAGCTGTTCAATTGATTTGTGTCCGCGAAGTAGGCGAAGAGTAGCGCGTGGTGGCAGGGCATGCGGTCGCCGAGTGATAACCTCGACGAAATCCCTTGCCGCGGTCTCGATGTTTGGGACGGACGGCCGACTTCCCTCCCCGGCCGAAACCACTCCCGATGCCGGTTCGGGCGAAGCGGAGCCTCCTTTAGAAGCGAGTATTGCGGCTGAAAAAAACAACCCCTCCTATTTTGGGGGCACCAAGTAGGGGCACATTATACCGAACTCTATTTTTCATATTTAATTACAGCCCATTACCAATCTGTTAGATAGAGTCCCTGGCCACCGCTTTCCATCCCTTTTATCCCTCTAGTCTCTTGGTCATGCCCATTTTTTCTTGAGCGTAATTGAGCTCTTACCTCCTCCTTTTGGATCTCTTCCGCGCGCGACCCTGGGGCTTCTTCCCAGTCATGTTCATCACCGAGTAGCCCGTTTCATCCGCAACGGCCTTCATCTGGTCTCTCAAAGACGCGGCCTTTTCGAACTCGAGCGCTGCCGCGGCCATCATCATCTCCTCGCGCAACCGCGCGATGACCTCCGCCGGCTCTTCGCCCTGGCCCACCTCGTCGGGCCTTTTTGCAACGGAGACGTAGTCGCTCGTCGCGGCCCCCGGCCCCATCTCCTCGATCGCTTTCACGATCGTTTGGGGCGTGATTCCGTGCTCTTCGTTGTACTTTTTTTGTTTTTCGCGCCGCTTCTCAGTCACCTCCATCGCCGCGGCCATCGACCTTGTGACCTTGTCCGCGAACAGGATGACGTGACCCTCTGCGTTCCTTGCGGCGCGGCCTATGGTCTGGATGAGCGACCGCGCCGATCTCAAGAACCCCTCTTTGTCCGCGTCGAGGATCGCCACCAACGAAACCTCGGGTATATCGAGCCCCTCTCTGAGCAGATTGATGCCCACGAGGACGTCGAAGGTCCCCATTCGCAGCTCGCGGATGATCTCAATCCTCTCGAGGGTGTCGATGTCGCTGTGGAGATAGCGCACCTTGATGCCCAGCTCATCGTAGTACTCCGTCAAGTCCTCGGCCATCCTCTTCGTCAAAGTGGTCACCAGGACCCGCTGCCCCTTTTCGATCCTCTTTCGTATCTCCTCGAGCAGGTCGTCGACCTGGTGCACGGCCGGCCTGACCTCCAGCGTCGGATCCATCAAACCGGTGGGCCGAATAACCTGCTCTGTTACGTTGGGCCCGGCCTGCCCGAGCTCGAAATCGCCGGGGGTCGCCGAGACGTAGACCACCTGACCCAGTCTCCGCTCGAACTCGTCGAATTTCAAAGGCCGATTATCCAGGGCCGACGGCAGCCGGAACCCGAAGTCCACGAGGGTCTGTTTGCGGGACCTGTCGCCTTTGTACATGGCGGAGACCTGGGGGACGGTCTGGTGGCTCTCGTCGATGAAGGTCACGAAGTCGCTTGGAAAGTAGTCCAAAAGAGTCGGCGGCGGCTGCCCTTCCTCGCGCCCCGACAGGTGCCTCGAGTAGTTCTCTATCCCCGAGCAGTGGCCCATCTGCTCGAGCATCTCGAGGTCGTACATGGCGCGCTCCCCGAGCCTCTGCTTTTCGACCAGCTTGCCCTGGGCGTCCAGCTCGGTGAGCCTCTGTCGCAGCTCGTCTCGGATCCTGTCTATGGCGCGGATGAGCTTGTCCTTCGGAGTTACGTAGTGTGACCCAGGGTAGAGCACGGCGGCGTCGACTTTCCGGGTCACCTTGCCTCGCAAGGGATCGATCTCGCTTATCCTGTCGACGGTGTCCCCCCAAAACTCCACCCGGACCGCCATCTCGTCCTCATAGACCGGGAAGATCTCCACGGTGTCGCCTCGGACGCGAAAGGTGCCTCGCGCAAAGTCGGTGTCGTTCCTCTCGTACTGTATCTCCACCAACCTGCGCAAGAGCTTCTCCCGGCCGAAATCATCGCCCTGCTCGATGGGGATGAGCATCTGCTCGTAATCCTCGGCCGCGCCGATCCCGTAGATGCACGAAACAGAGGCCACGATGATGACGTCCCGCCGGGTGAGGAGCGACCGTGTGGCCGAATGCCTGAGTCTGTCTATTCTGTCATTGATCGAAGAGTCCTTTTCGATGAAAGTGTCTGTCGAGGGCACGTACGCCTCGGGCTGGTAGTAGTCGTAGTAGCTCACGAAGTACTCCACCGCGCTCGCCGGAAAGAGCGACTTGAACTCGCTGAACAGCTGGGCCGCCAAGGTCTTGTTGTGGGCGAGCACCAGCGCGGGTCTGCCGAGCCGCTCGATGACCTTTGCCATGGTAAAGGTCTTGCCCGAGCCGGTGATCCCGAGCAGGACCTGCTTGGCGTGACCTTCCTCGAAGCGGTTTGCGATCTCCTCGATGGCCGCCGGTTGATCCCCTCGCGGCTCGAACGGCGAAACGAAAGCAAATGGTGCCTTTTTCATGATTTCGACTTCTTTCCCTCACGATCGCTCTTTTGGCACGTGGAAAAACCTGTGGATCCAAGCTGTGAATTGATGTGGTTATCGTGTGGAGAAAAAACAATTCAGTGTTTACCCCAAACTATCCACACCTCTCCTCGCTTTTTTCCCACACCGATCCCGCCCCACTCGAGGGGCCGAAACAACCCTTTCCACAGAATCACAATCTGTACTACTACTGATGTTTAATAAATTATGGTTTTCCACTAAGAGATAAGAGCTGGGGAAAACACGAACAGGAGAACGAAATCCATGGAACTGACCATCTCAAAACATAGCCTGTCGGCGGCTCTTGCCAGAACCTCGGGCATCGCCGATCGAAAAAGCTCGATGCAAGTTCTGTCCAACGTCCTAATAGATGCCACTGACAAAGAAGCTGGCGTCTGCATCGCGGCGACCGACCTTAACTCTTCGGCTTTTGGATATTTCCCGGCGACCATCAAGGAGCCGGGCATCGTCACCGTGTCGGCCAAGACGCTCTACGATGTGGTCAAGAGTATGCCCGAGGGCACCATCACCATCAGGACCGAAGGCGATCAGGTTCAGCTGCTGTGTGGGCGCGCCTCCTTTAAGCTACTGGGCTTGCCCGCGGACGATTTTCCGCGGATGCCCGACGCGGCTGATGCGGAGTTCTTCGACATCGACACGGCTTACCTATCCAAAATGATTGAGCAGACCGCTTTTTCGATCTCCACAGACGAGACCCGTTCCCACATAAACGGAGCCCTGTTCCAAGGTGATGGGAAAAACCTCCGCATGGTCACGACGGACGGCCACCGCCTCTCGAAGGTGGAGTTCCGCGTCGAGGACGCCGGTTTCTATAACTTCTCCATGGTCATACCCAATAAAGGCATCTTCGAGATCCGAAGGCTCGTTGAAGACGGCCTGGGGGTGGTCTCCTTGGCGGTCCACGAAGGCTCGTTGTTCTTGAAAAGAGCGATTGAGATCGAAAAAGAGCAAGAGGGCGCCGAGGCGATCACCGCCGAGTTCACCTTGGTCTCCAAGCTCATCGAGGCTGAGTTCCCGCCCTATGACCAGGTCATCCCCACTTCGAACGAGCGCGTCGTGGTCGTCCCGCGCCACCCCTTCATGGAGGCGCTCAAACGCGTCTCTGTGGTCTCTACGGATCGAACGCTCGGCGTGAAGCTGCAGATAAGCGAAGGGTCCCTCGTCATCGAGACGAACAACCCGAGCGTCGGAGAGGGCTCCGAGCAGATCGACGTCGCCTACGAAGGCGAAGATCTCGCCATCGGTTTCAACGCCCGCTACTTCATCGATGCGGTGTCGGTCCTCGGAGATGACGAGGTTCGCCTCGAGCTGTCCGGCTCCCTCGATCCCGCCATCGTCAAGGACCCTGAGGACACCTTCATCGGGGTGATCATGCCCATGCGCATTTGATGGAGTCCGTTTTCCTAAAAGAGCTCGTCCTCAAGGATTTTAGAAACTTCGCCCTTTGTGAGATAGACTTTCACCCCCGCTTCAACATCATCGCGGGACGCAACGGCATGGGCAAGACGAACCTGCTCGAGGCCGTGTATTTTTTCGGAGCCCTGCGGTCTTTCAGAACCTCGGTGCGCAGGGAGCTCGTGCGCCATGAGGCGATTTCAGCGCGCGCCCGGGCGACTTTCGGGTCTGAGTCCTACGGGATGGTGTGCGAGCTTCTGCTCGGTCCTGACGAGCGCAAGCTCAAGATAGATGGGAAGACTGCCTCAGCGGCCTCAGAGCACTTCTCCAAGCTCCCCATGGTTCTGTTCCACCCCGCGGCCATGGATCTGGTTCAGCAGGGTCCACAGGCCCGCAGGCGGTTCCTGACGAGGGCTCTTTTTCAGGCGCTGCCCGCCTATCCGGATCTCCACAGGAGTTACCAACGAGCCCTCGCGTCTCGCAACGAGCTGCTCAAACACAGGTCTCTCGACCACCGCGTCGTCGTGTCCTTCGACGAACAGCTCGCCCATCTCGGGTCTAAGATCGTGAAAAACCGAGAGAGGTTCGTGGCCGAGCTCCAGCCCCTGTTCAAAAGATCCTTCGAGGAGATAAGCGAAGGTCTCGAAGCAGACATCCGGTACCGCCCTCGCACAGCCTCGGATGAAGAAGCCTATCGAGGCGCTCTTCGCGACTCCCTGGAGCGCGACCTCGCTCGGGGGTACACCGGCCCGGGTCCTCACGCCGACGACCTCGACATCCTCATCGAGGGCAAACCTGCGCGAAAGTTCGGCTCCCAAGGTCAGCAGCGCCTCGTGGTCCTCGCCCTGAAGATCGCCGAGACCCGCGCCCTTTCGCAGGCCACAGGGCGCATCCCGATCCTTTTATTAGACGATGTTTCATCGGAGCTCGACCGGGGACGCAACAGGCTTTTGTTCGAGTTTCTCGCCAAAGAGGGGGGCCAAGTGCTCATCACCACGACCCACACCGATCACATCCTCATCCGCGAACGAAGGAAGGATTTTCGGGTCGAAGACGGAACGGTTGAGGTGACCGGCGGCTGAATCCCCTAGTCGCTGCAGGCTTCATCATAAGCCGATTGAGCTTCGAGCCAGCTCTCTTCGGCTCTCTCGAGCTCTTCGGCGAGCCCCTTTTGAGCCTTGGTCAGCTCTTTGATGTCCCGCGAGGGATCCTCGTAAGTGGCCGGATCCGCGAGGACGGTTTCCACCTCGAGGAGCTTCGCGGACAGCTCCTCCACGAGGGCTTCTGTGGACTCGAGGCGCTTTTTGAGAGGCGCCAGGCGCTTACGCTCTTCGGCCTTTTCCTTGCGCAGCTGCTTCTTGTCTCGGCCCTGTGCCTCGTCGAGGTCTGTGTCGGTGGTCTTTTTTCTCCCGCTGCGCCGCTTGTCCAGCAGCAGCCGGGCGTACTCGTCGAGGTCGCCGCGGTATTCGCGCACGGTGCCCTCGTCCACGAGCCAGAGCTGATCGGCCGTGGACTCGAGCAGGTGTCTGTCGTGGCTGACGAGCACCACGGCCCCGTCGTATTCCATGAGCCCCTCGACGAGCGCCTCGCGGGAGTCCACGTCGAGGTGGTTGGTCGGCTCGTCCAGCACCATCAGGTTAGGGCGGCGCCTGCACATGAGCGCCAAGGCCAGCCGCGTCTTCTCCCCTCCCGACAGCCCGGCCACGGGCACCTCGGCTTTGTCCTGCTCGAGCCCGAAGCGGCCCAGCCAGCCTCGGATATCCGATTGGGAGGCGTCGGGCATGATGGTCTTCATCTGTTCGAACGCGGTCAGGCGGGTCTCGAGCTGGTCCAGGTGGTCTTGAGCGAAGTAGCCGATGTTGGTCTTTGTCGCTTTGACCACCTGTCCGCGCTCGGGCGCGAGCTCACCCACCATCAGCCGGGCCAAGGTGGTCTTGCCGTTTCCGTTGGCTCCCAGAAGCGCGATGCGGTCGTCTGCAAAGACGCTGACGTGCAGGTCCGCGAGCACCGGCGCGCCCGGCCTGTAGCCCACGCTGACGTTGTCCAGCTTTACCAGAGGAGAAGGCTTGACCACGGGAGGCGGAAAGTCGAACCGGACCTTCTTGTCCACCTCCACCGGAGCGATGACCTCCATGCGCTCGAGCTGCTTGACGCGGCTTTGGGCTTGTCGCGCCTTGGTGGCCTTGGCTCGAAACCGGTCGATGAAGGCCACCATCCTCTTGCGCTGGGCGTCCTGCTTCGTCCGCAGCGCTTCGTTTTGCTCGTTGCGGGCGGCGCGCACTCTCTGGAAGGCGTCGTATCCTCCCGCGTACATCTCCAGCTTGGCTCCGCGCAGGCTTAGGATGTGGTCCACGGAGGTGTTGAGGAGGCTCTTGTCGTGGCTCACCATCAAGAGGGTCCCCGGGTAGCTCGCCAGGTGCTGCTCCAGCCACAGGGCGCTCTCCAGGTCCAGGTGGTTGGTCGGCTCGTCCAAAAGGAGCAGCTCCGGCTCCTTGAACAGCACCGCTGCCAAGGCGACGCGCATGCGCCAGCCACCGGAAAAGGTGGACAGCGGTCGGTGCTGCTCCGGTTCGTCAAAGCCCAGACCCGCGAGGATCGAGGCCGCGCGGGCGGGGGCGGCGTGGGCGTCGATATCGACGAGGCGCTCTTGGATCTCGGCCACGGCGTGGGGATCGGTCTCGACATTTGCGCGGCGAAGCAACAAGGAGCGCTCTTCGTCCGCCGCCAAGGTGGCCTCGAGGGGGGTCTGCTCCCCACCGGGGGCGTCTTGAGCCACGACGCCGATGTCGGCGCCGCTGCGCAGCTCGATGTCGCCCCCGTCGAGCTCTGACTGACCCGTTATGAGCCGGAGCAAGGAGGTCTTGCCCGACCCGTTGGCGCCGACGAGCCCCACGTGATGTCCCGAAGGGATGTGGGCGCTCGCGTCCTCGATGAGTGTGCGTCCTCCGACGCGGTAGGTCAGGTTCTTCAAATGCAGCATGGTTCTTCGTGTCTGGGAGCTTCAACCTTGGGGCTTGGCGGCGTCCCTGTGATGGGCGTGGGCTTTGCGACCCCTGTCGCGGAAACAGTCGGCCAGCCGCATGGCGAATGCGACGGACCTGTGGCGGCCGCCGGTGCAGCCCAGCCCGATGATGAGGCTGGTCTTGCCCACTTTGATAAAGGATTCGATGGTCAGCTCGATCAGCTCGACCGTCTTTTCGAAAAAAGGATCGGCTAGCTGCTGTTTCATGACGTACCGGTAAACGTCGATGTGCTCGCCGGTCTTCGGCCGCAGCTCGGGGATGTAAAACGGGTTTGGCAAAAAACGCAGATCGAAGAGAAAGTCCACGTCCCGGGGCAGCCCATACTTGAACCCGAAGCTGACGAAGTCGAGGGTCAGGACCTTGGACGCCTCTTCGGCGATGAGCTCCTTGACGATGGCCTTGCGCAGCTGGGCCGGGCTCAGATCGCTGGTGTCGATGAGGTTGGTCGCCAAGGCGCGAATCGGGTCGAGCCTGCGGCGCTCCTCTTCGATGGCGTCTTGGGTGCTGCCGGTCAGAGGCTGCAGTGGGTGGTTGCGCCTGACCTCTTTGTAGCGGCTGATGAGTTTGTCCGTGGCGCAGTCGAGATAAACGATGGAAAACGAGGTCCCCGAAGCCCGAAGAGAGGTTACGGTGGTCTCGAAATCATCGAAGAGCGCGCCGCTGCGCAGGTCCGAGGCGATGACCACGCCCTGACTCAAGGAGCCGCTTTGCTGGTAGAGGTTGTAAAAAGCGGGGATGAGCGACGGCGGCAGGTTGTCCACGCAGTAGCAGCCCAGGTCCTCGAGGAAGCGCATGGCGCTCGATTTGCCGGCGCCGGACAGACCGGTGATGATGACCAGATCGGCGTCTTGTTTGAAAAGCGGAGTTTGATTCATCGCGTCTCGAGTCCCTTTGCTGTTCGGCTCGTTTCGCCTCGAAAGATGACTGTCCCGACCTTCTCACGTCAAAGGGTCTGTTTCCAACGGTTTTCGACTAAAGGGTCGCATCATACCGCCGATTAGAGACGGTGAGGAGGTTTCGATGGGTGACATCGTTTCGGCGGCCCCAGATCATTTTCTGATAGACGGCCGCGGCAAGGCCGGGCGCAGATTCTCTTGCGAAGCCAATCTGCGCGACGGCTCCGACGACTCCTTCTACAGCGGTTTCAGTCAGGATATCACCCGCAGCGGCGTTTTCGTCGCCACGTACGACATACGGCCCGTGGGTGCAAAGGCGTCTGTTCGCGTCACCTTCGGCGGCGCGGAAGCCTACTGCGTCGACTCCGTGGTGGAGTGGGTTCGCGAACCGCATCCATTCGTGAACGACGTCTTGCCCGGTATGGGGCTTCGTTTCGAGGCCTTCGACCCCGAGTTCGCCACCCGCTTTTACGCCCACATCGAGGAACGCCCACCGTACTTCATCGACACTCAAGGTTCGCCCGCGTCAAGCATCGCACCTCAGGCGGCTCTTTCGCAGCCGGCGGATCCCGCGTTTCTAGATGCCGACGCCCTCGACGCCCTCGAAAAGATCCGGGAGCGCCTTTTGGAGATGAACCAGGCCGACCCTGCTTTCGTGCGCGAGGAAGGGCCGCGGATCGGTGACGACGCGGCGCAGCGCTGGTCGAGCCCTCCCCCTCGCCGAGATCCTCCGGTGCGCCAGGCCAGCCCTGACGTATCGGGCGCGCAGATTTGCTTTGTGGGTGATGTGGACGGGATGCTCAGCGTCTCGCCGACCAAGGAGCACTTCGACAGGCAGTTTCGAGGAGGTTTCGAAGATACAGATGGGCTCCTGGTCGCGTTCGTCCGTTCGGGTGATCTGCGCCCCATGGGGTGCCGTCTGGTGGTCACGATCACATCGGGCGGGACGGAAGTGGGGGCGCTTGTCGGTCGAGTGAGGTGGCGGCGGCGGCTCAACCCGACCCTGGGACACACGGGATCACCGCCGGGGATGGGCCTTCGTTTTGAAGAGGTCCTGCGGGGAACCGCTTTGGGGCTCGGCGCTCTGTGGGACCGAGGCTGTCCGGTGTTTCAGGAGGTCTAAACAGATGTCCAAGGCGGCGCGCTTCTACTTGACGCGCACCCAGTGCTGCGTGCGCCCCACCAACGAGATACCGATGTAGCCGCGCACCTTGAGCTTCTTGCCCCCGTTCACCACTTCCACGTAGCACTTGTAGACGCTTCCGCTTTCGGGGTCGAGGATGGTCCCTCCGGTCCATTCATCGTCGTCTTTTTCCAGACCGCGCAGAATCGTCATGCCGACGACCGGCTTGTTTTTGAGCGCTCCTTCGCACTTGTCGCACTTGGGGTTCGGCTCCTCCGGGTCGAACAATTTCGATACCTTGCCGTAGATCTTGCCCTTGTGCTCCCAAATGGTCACCAAAGATCGGGCTTTCCCCGTCTTGTCGTCGATGGTCTTCCAGACCCCCACCGGCGATTTTGGATCCTTGGGCGCGTCCGCGGCGGTTGCCACCGAGGTTGCGAAAAACGAAAGCGCGCACGCGACAGCGAGGGCATTTGCCAGGGTTCCTTGTACCTTTTTCATCTGGGCCTCCCTTTTTTGGCTCTTATTGTAGTAGAACGGCGTTTTCGCCTTGCGTATTCACTATAAAGGACGACAAATCTGCGACAAAGCCCTTTGTCTCGATAGTCATTTGGAGAGAACCGGTTTGCGTTCCACCCCTTCGCTATCGGGTTTTTGGTCCAGATCCGCGCGGTACGCGTCGAGCACGTCTCGGGCAGGCCCCCGGCGGACGACGCGGCCTTGGTCGAGGTGGACTGCGGTGTGGCACAATCTCTCCAGCAGTTCGAGCTCGTGGCTCGCGATGATGGCGGCGCCGCCACCGCGCACATAAGCCCCGATCCGGCTCTCCAGCTGTCTTTGAAAAGAGGCGTCCGCAGCCGATATGATCTCGTCTATCAACATGAAGTCGGCGTCCACGTGCATGGCTATCGCGATCCCCAGCCGCAGGATCATCCCGGTGGAGTAACGCTTCATCGGCGTGTCCAAGAAGCGGTCCACCTGGGCCATTTCGACGATGCGGGGCAGCTTTTCGCGGATCTCCGCCCGGGTCATCCCGTAGATGGCCCCCGAAAAGAGGATGTTCTCCCGGCCGGTGAGCTCGTAGTGAAAGCCGGCGCCCACGTCCAGCAGACTCGAGGGCCGCCCCCGCAGCTCGATGCGCCCCTCAGTCGGAGGCGTAATTTCGGCCAATAGCCTTAAAATAGTCGACTTACCGGCGCCGTTGGAGCCCACCAGGCCCACCGTCTGACCGGGCTGCAGCTCGAGGTCGACCTTTGACACCGCCTCGACCTCGTCGAAGTGGCCGCGAGAAAACAGGCCGCGCAGAGCGGTCGCGGCGGTCGGCCCGCTGCCCAGCCTGTAGCGCTTGGTGACACCGCGCATGACGACCAGGGCAGAGCTAGATGACATCGATGCACCTCTGGCTCGCCGCGCGGAAGAAGAGCAAACTCGGGACGCCGACCGCCACGAGAGCCACCGCGCTCAGAACCAAAGACTCCGCCGGGAGCGGCCCGCCCGTGGCCAGCGCTCGAAAGGTCTCCACGGGTCCGACCATGGGGTTGAGCGCGATGACGAACGCGTATTTGTCCGGGACGAGGGATGCGGGGTAACCCACCGGAGTGGCCAGCATCCAAGCTTGAAAGAGCAGGGGGAGCACCTGCCGGATATCCCGAATCCAGACGACGGCGGCGGACAGCGCGATGCCCACGGCCGATCCCCACAGCGCGCTCATAAAAAGAACCAGGGGCGCCACGGCGACCGTGCCGGCAAGGGTCTGACCTGTGGCGGCGGCGAGGATGAGGTAGACCACAAAGCCCACCATGGCGTCCACCAAGGGGGCGCCGCACGCCGCGAGGGGGAGCGCCAGGCGAGGGAAATAGTAGCGTCCCAGGAGGTGCGCGTTCCCGATGAGCGCACCGGCTGCTCGGCTCGCCGAGGCGGCGAACACGGTCCAGGGCAAGACGCCGCCGAAGGTGAAAGCGGCGTAGCTGCCCTGTGCGCCGCTTTGGACGTTCGCCAAGCTGTGAAAGACGAAGGTGAGGACCACGACATTTATGAGAGGGTGGACGACGGCCCAGGCAGCGCCGAGGGCCGTCTGCTTGTATCGGACCTTGATATCTCGCCAGACCAGGAAGTACAAGACGCGCCGGTGCCTCACGAGCTCCGCGATACCGAGCAGGGGCCTGTGGCTTCGGGGGGTGATGATCTTGACCTGTGCCATCGTCCGGTTTCTCTTCTCGAGGATTTTTTTGGGCGAGGCGAGTATAGGGGCGCGGCGCGCTCAAAGCAAAGCGATCTTCGGTCGCCCAGCGGCCACGGTTTTTTTTACGGCAAACGAAACGCCTTGAAATGAGGCTCGTTTTGTCGCAAGAGTTCCACGGACTTGACCGTGACCGCGGCGTTCTAGGAAGTGAGAGGCAACGAAAATGGATGAGCCTGTCAATTTGGAGAAGGTAAGTGCGTTGGCGCAGCGCTGCGTGACCCACGTGAAAGAGCGTTTTGGGCTGGA
>JAABTR010000087.1 GCA_011389755.1 Deltaproteobacteria bacterium
CTCGACTTCACCACCGATACGCTCGGCGTCTTGGATACGTTCGGACAGACTTTGCTGCGAGACGAAGCCGGCGGTGAGGTCCCGCCCCCGGGGCACGCGGTCCGAAGTCAGCTGACGCAGCTCCTGGCGCCGACCGTCGGGTGCTACTTTGGAGAGGTGCTGAGGCGGGTTTTCGAGTGTCGCTGGCGCTTTTTGGGAGCGGCGCCCGGGAAATGGATCATCGAGTTCGAGAGAGTTCCCCTTCGATTCAATCCGGTCCAAGCCGCCGCCGAAGCCTTTATGGACGAAGAGATATTGGGCTGGGACAGCCCGCTCGCGACCTGTTTTGACGAGCGAGATTCGCTGCAGCAACGGCTCGAAGCCGCTCCCCCGGTCCCCGAGGACGAGTTTTTCTTTTTGACCACTCGGTTCGAAGTCCTGCAGATCAGCACCGAGTGGCTGGAGATGCGCAGGGATGTGGTGGAACCAAAGCGCCTCGATCGCTACACCGAGCAAGACTACGATCGGCTGTTCAACTCCGACTGAGCTCGATTAATCGTCGTCAAGCACACCGAGCGCCTGCGCGAGCCTCTTGAGACGGGGGTCGCTTTGAACCAGCGCTTCGAGGGCCTTGTGAAGCTCCTGGCGAACCTCTTTGGGAGCTTCACGGACGGATCGGTGGTCGAGGGTCTGCGATAAAATTCTATCGACGGCCTCGTTCGCGGAGATGCGGCCCGCGCTGACATCGCGAGCGATCGCGTCGATCCCAGAAACGTCTTTATCGCCCTGAGAGCGGGACGTCTTTGAGGCAGCGGTGCCAGGCTGCGTCTCTTCGGCCTGGGTGACCTCGTCGATGCTTTGGGTTCCGGGTGGCCCGGAAGGAATTTTGATGTCCATCGATACTCCTTCGTTCAGCCATTTTAGGACAAATGCGACGCGATGTCTCGCTGTAAACATTTACAAAAATATCATAAAATTACATGACGAAATTGTTAAAGATTTCTGATTAGTCTCGTAATTACATTGTATTACACACAGGTTAAAGAATTGATGTCAAAAGTATATTATACTTTACACACGTAAAACTATACGCACGAATCGAGAGAAAATTATGTTTCCAACCTCAGTATTTACGGCCACCTGCCGCGGTAGTGCATGCTGAGTTCAATGCTGGCGGGGGCTAAGAGAAACAAGGACCAGCAACTATCTGTATTTATGGAATAATCATTTCAATCATATCTGATTGTCCCGTATTTACAGGCACTTGGTGCTATTGACTCGCTGAACTACCCACAAAATGGGGGGAATCTACGATTTTGAGATCGATTTTATCTTGACTCTTTATAAATCGGCACCTATTGTTCCATCAATTGGACGAACATGTGGAATATCTTGAGTTTCCACACTCGAACAGCGCCGCTGCGTGCGGCGGCAGACAAGGAGAGGGAGCATGACAAAGGCAGAATTGATCGACGCCGTGACATCCGCAAAAAGCGTTCCGGAAGGCCTGTCGAAGAAAGCCGTCCAGTCCGTCATTGAGGCCACCTTCGAGGAGATCCGCAAGTCCATCAAAAAGGACGAGCGCTTCTCTTTTCCGGGCTTTGGGACCTTCAACAAGAAGAAGAGAAGCGCGCGCACGGGCCGCAATCCCCAGACCGGCGAGAAGATCAAGATCAAAGCCCAGACCACGGTGACGTTCCGACCGGCTCAATCCCTCAAGGACTTTGTCGGCGGCCGCCGCAGCAAAAAATAAACGAGATTTCTCTGGGCAACGGGCCCCAAACCGTCACAGCAAGACGCTCGGATTCTCGTCATCGGTCGTGGTGGCCAATATCGAGCTGTTTTTCTCATCACGGTCCAGGGCGATATCGAAAGCGCCTTTTAGCAGCGCGGGGAATTTTGCGGTGGCGTTTTGAAACTCGGCGGCCGCAAGTCGCAGCACCGCAGTATCGTCCACCGCACGGACCGTGGCTGTCGAAGGCCTGCGCATGAGCAGCGATATCTCTCCGAAGACGTCCCCCGGCCCGAGCTGGGCCAGGACCTCCTGGAGGTCGTCGTGGTCTCGGACGACCTCGACAGCGCCCGAGACGATGACGTGAAGACCGCGCCCCTGGGCGTCTTGCTCGATGATGGTGGAGCCGGCTTCAAAGAAATCGGTGTCGAAGAGACCGATGACGTCGGGCCGTTTGGATACGGGGACGTGGCAAAGGACCGGCGAGATGCGCATGAGATTCTCGAGCATGCGAGCGTGGCAAAAGGCCACGAGGATGCTCCCGACCTCTGGGATATCTCCGGCGAGCCGCTCCAGAGCCCCGCTGTCCGCGCGCAGCAGCACGGAGGATTCCACGGAGGTGACCGTCGCGGCCCGGGGCGCCCTCGAGACGAGCGACATCTCTCCGAAGAAGGCTCCGGGCCCGAGCCGCGCCAGGTGCAGCGCGTGGTCCTCGGCTCCGCGCCTGGAGACGTCGAGCTCCCCTTCGGCGATGACGAAGAGGGTGTCTCCAGAGGTGTCCTGTTCGAACACGACGTGCTCGGGCCCGCACACAATGCGCTCGAAAGCCCCCGCCAGAGACAGAAAATCGTCGGGCGGGAGAGCTGAAAAGAGCGGGAGATACGGAACCGGTCTTTCGTCGTCCCGGGTCATTCCGTCTCCCCAAGCCACTGCCATGGCCCTCTTGGCCGCCTCCACGAGCTCGTCCTTGCTCCCTTCGAGGGGCTGGGTCAGGTCGCGAGGGGGAAGGGGCGGCGGCGCCGCGGAGCGCTCCTGCACGAGCCTGGAGCCCTGGGCGTAGAGCTGAGCGATCACCTCCATGACCGCTCGCGTGTCTATGGCGTCTGGAGCGTTTTGCTCCAGCTCCTTGAGCAGGCTGATGGCCAATATCGGTCTGCCATCGCGAGCGAGCGCCTCGATGGCCATCGGAAGACTGCGCTTGGCCGCTTCGGCTTCTTCCAAGGCGAGCAGCGAGCGGGCGACCACATACCACGCGAAGGCGTCTTGTGAGCTCGCCTCGAGAAGCGGCACAGCACATCGAAGGGCCGACTCGTACTCGTCGGCTAACAGGTGCTCCCCCGAGCGCTTGTGTAAGGATGCCAGGGCCTCCTCCATGTGGAACTCCTTTTATGTCGCTGCGAGCCTGGAAAAAGCATATCCCTTGGGAGACTGGGAGCAACCCCCAAAAGGCGGGCCCTGAGTCGGCGATCTAGTTCATCTCGGTTTCGCGGTGCAGCTTGTCGAGCAGGCGGACCATCTCTTGTTGTTTCTTCGTCAGCGCCTTGGGGATGGTCACGACGACCTCGACGAAGAGGTCTCCTGAACCTTTGCGGCCGATGAACGGAGCCCCCTTGCCCTCGACGCGCAGCCGCTCGGAAGGCTGCGTGCCCGGGGGAATGTCAACCCGGACGGGCTCCCCCACGAGGTCGATCTCGACCGTATGTCCCAAAATGGCTTGGGTGTACGGTACCTGCACTCGGGTCAAGAGATCGTTTCCGTCCCGCACGAAACGTTCGCTCTGCTCGACGGTGATGAAAATGTAGAGGTCACCCTTTGACCCGCCGCTATCGGGCTCCTCGCCTTCGGACCCGATTCGAAGGCGCATGCCCGTGTCCACGCCGGGGGGCACGGTCGCATTTACCTTGCGGGTGAACGGGGCGCGGCCGGTGCCCGAGCACACCTTGCAGGGCGTCTCGATGGTGTGACCGCTGCCGCTGCAGGTCGGGCACACGGTGGCGAGGGTCATGAACCCGGTGCGTTGCACCACCTGCCCATGACCTCGGCATGTGGGACACATGGCCGGAGCTGTCCCCGGCTCGGCGCCGATGCCGTCGCAGGTCTGACACCTGCGAAGTTGCGCGAGCTCGATACTTTTCTTGGTGCCGCGCAGGGCCTCTTCGAAGGTCAACACCAGGTCATACCTGAGGTCGGCTCCTCGAGCGGGGCGAGGGGGGCGGCTGCCGCGCCTTCGACCGAAGATGTCTCCGGCGAAGAACTCGGAAAAAATGTCCCCAAAGGAGGAGAAAATATCCTCCACCCCGGTGAAACCGCCCTGCCCTTGCAGGCCCTCGTGCCCATAGCGGTCGTAAAGCTCCCTCTTCTCGGGGTCGCTCAGGACTCCGTAGGCCTCTGAGGCATCCTTGAAACGCGCCTCGGCTTCGGGGTTGCCCGGATTGCGATCGGGGTGGTATTCCATGGCCAGGCGCCGGTAGGCTTGTTTGATTGTCTTGACGTCGGCGTCCCGGGAGACGCCGAGAATTTCGTAGAAGTCGCGTTTTGCCATGGCGGTCTATTCGAGCGTTGTGTTTCCCACTGATGGGGGGTAGACAATTTGTTGTCGGACACGATTGGCCGCGCGCCCGAAAACGGCAGGTCGATTCTACCGCTTTTTGGGGTGAGGGCAAAGCTGTAACTTCGTTGACCGTCGGCATGGGTGCCGATACAGTGAGCGAAAATGCAGACGATTAACATAACGGTCGCGGGACAGAGCTTCCAGATAAGATCCGATGCGGATCCGGATTACTTGACCGGCCTCGCCCGGGAAGTCTCTGATCGCTTTAAGAAGCTCAAGCAGCAGGGGCCGAGAAACGAGCAAGACATCAAGATCATGGCCATGGTCGCCATCACCTTGCTCGACGAGCTGCAAAGCACCCGCTCCTCATACGACTCGCTCAAAGAAAAAACGAGGGATTTCGCTGTCGGGCTCATCGCCCGAATCGACGAGCTGCTCTCGCGAGAAGAGCCGTAGGTTCGCTTTATTTCTTGCCATTTCCAGTATTTGTAGATAAACGTAATGGTGACGTGATCATCCACCGGCACCGGCGGATGTTGAGATATATTTCGTGTTACGAAGACGACGCAGCACACGCTGCTTAGATTGTGAAGATGTAGAAACCGGCTCTGTTGTGGACCAACCGGTCCCAAAGAGACTCTCGAGAAGATTATGTTCTCGATCCGGTGTGCCTGTTTTCGAGTAACAAGTCTTTGTCTCGCGGGATAATCCACCTCCATTCCGGCTCGCTGCCCGTGGAACGGTCCGTCGTTCAAGTGGTTGCGCGCTATTCAACCCGTTTGAATTCGTGCTCGTTATTTTCGGCTTCGAGACGCGTCGCGTGGAAGTTGGAGGTTCATTCATGTTCGAATATATCATCGCGGTAGCCCTCTGCCTGGCTGCCGGTTTCGCGGTGGGTTTTTTGATCGCGAGACGTTCCAAAACCCAGGAAGCCGCCGGAGAGAAACAAAAAGCGGCTGGTGAAGCACAAGCAGTCCTCACCAAGGCTCGAGGTGAAGCACAGACTCTCATCAAAGATGCCGAGATCGCCGCTCGCGAAGAGAAGATCAAGGCGCTGGCCAAAGTCGAGGAGGAGCAAAGACAGCTCAAAGAGGAGATTAAGCGAAACGAAGAGCGGACCCGGCAGCGGGAGGAGATGCTCGAGAAGAAAAAAGACCTGTTGACGAGTAAAGAGATCGAGCTGTCGAAGCGGGATGCCAAGCTCGAGCGCGTCGAGAGGGAGATGTCCAACAAGGAACGAAAGGTCGAACAGCACCTCGAGGAGGTGCAACGGACCGTCGAGCTCAAGGCGGGAATGAGCCGCGAAGAGGCGAAAAAGGAAGTCATCGAGCACATCACCGACGAGGCGCGCCGCACCGCCGCGTTCAAAGTCAAACAGATAGAAGAAGAGGCCAAGGAAGAGGCCGAGAATCGCGCCAAGAGGATCGTGGGGATCGCCATCCAGCGTTTCGCCGGAGAGCATGTTCAGGAAAGAGCCGTCTCCGTGGTCCATCTTCCGTCCGACGACATGAAGGGGCGCATCATCGGCCGCGAGGGTCGCAACATCCGCGCTCTGGAGGCCGCCACCGGCATCGACCTGATCGTGGACGACACCCCTGAGACGGTGGTGATCTCCGGGTTCGATCCGGTGCGCCGAGAGGTCGCTCGGCTCTCCTTGGAGCGGCTCATTCAAGACGGGCGCATCCACCCCACGCGCATCGAGGAGATCGTCGCCAAGGCTCAGATCGACGTGGAAAAGATCATCAAAGAGGCCGGCGAGCAGGCGATCTTGGAGCTCGGCCTGGCCCGCGTCCACCCGGAGATGGTGAAGATGCTCGGTCGCCTCAATTTCCGCTACAGCTACGCCCAGAACGTGCTGCGCCACTCGGTGGAGTGCGGTTACATCTCTGGGCTCATGGCCTCGGAGCTGGGGCTCAATGTACGCAAGGCGCGCCGCGCCGGGCTGTTCCACGACATCGGTAAAGCCATGAGCCACGAGCAGGAGGGATCCCACGCGGTGGTCGGGGCTCAGTTCGCCCGGAAGCACGGCGAGGAGCC
>JAABTR010000088.1 GCA_011389755.1 Deltaproteobacteria bacterium
CTCGAGAACATCGAGTCGATCTGCCGGAGCTTCGAAGGGGTCGACAAGTCCTACGCCATCCAGGCGGGGCGCGAGGTTCGGGTCCTGGTGGAGCAGGACAAGGTGAACGATGAGGGCGCCTTTATGCTCTCTCGGGACATTGCGCAGCGCATCGAGGACGAGCTGACCTACCCGGGACAGATCAAGGTCACCGTGATCCGCGAGACGCGGGCCGTGGCCACTGCGAGATAATCCGGTGAGCACTTTTAGAACCCTTCTGATAGGCGATGTCGCCGGCAAGGCGGGGATGCTGGCCATCCGCAAGATGCTGCCCCGGCTCATCGCACAAAAGCAGGTCGACTTCGTCGTCGCCAACGGTGAGAACGCCGCTGGGGGCGTCGGGTTGACCCCAGAGCTGACCCGGGAGCTGTTCGCGGCCGGAATCGACTGCGTCACCACCGGCAACCACGTGTGGCGCCAGAGGGAGCTGCGCGACTACATCGACACCGAGCGGCGCCTGCTCAGGCCGGTCAATTTCTCACAAAAGCAACCGGGCGCCGGCTTCGGAGTCTACGAGACCGCCGCGGGAACCCGGGTCGCCGTCATCAACGCCGCGGGTCGGGTGTTCATGGATCCGGCCGACAACCCTTTCGAAGCCTTGGACGACGTCCTCGGAAGAGTGGAAGGCGCCCACGTGGTCATCGTGGACTTTCACGCCGAAGCGACGAGTGAAAAGCGGGCCATGGGTTTTTTCCTGGACGGCCGGGTCACCGCCATGTTCGGGACCCACACCCATGTCCAGACCGCCGACGAGCAGATTCTCGTGGGAGGCACCGCCTACATCACCGATGTGGGGATGACCGGCCCCCACGACTCGGTGATCGGGATGCGCAAGGATCTGATCTTGGATCGCTTCGTCTCGGGGATGCCCCATGCCTTCAAGGCCGCCAAGAAAGGGGCGCGATTCCAGGCGCTCTTCGTGGAGGCGGATCTGGACAGCGCGCGGGCGACGGCCGTGGAGAGGCTGGACTTGACGGTTGATGATGTCTAGCTGATCGTTTGGTGCGTCGAAATCCCGGTTTGGCATGATTACTAACGATTTAGGAGGAGTGCGCGATGCAATCGTTGTCGGCGATCGTCTTGGCCGCAGGACAGGGAACGAGGATGAAGTCAGCGCTGCCCAAGGTGCTCCACCGCACCGGTGGGCGGGCGCTCATACGGTTTCCTTTGGAGCTGGCCGCGCAGGTGGGATGCAGCCCGGTGGTGGTGGTCATCGGGCACGGCGGAGAATTGGTTCGCCAGGAGATAGAACGTCTGAGCGGGTCCGAATCGGTTCGATTCGCCGCGCAGGCCCGTCAGCTTGGAACCGGTGACGCCGTGCGGACCGGCTTGGCGGGGCTCGAGGGCGAAGAGGGCAGCGTCCTCATCTTGTCGGGGGACGTCCCCCTGCTCGACCTGGGCACCGTGGAGGAGCTCAAGAAGGCCCACGTGGGAAAGGCGATCTCCTTTTTGACCTTCAGGCCCGACGACCCGACCGGGTACGGCAGAGTCGTGCGCCGCGGCGACCGGGTCGAGGCGATCTTGGAGCACAAGGACTGCAAAGAGGACGAGCTGCGCATCGAGGAGGTCAACGCGGGGATCTACCTCATCGATTTGGCGTTTTTGAGGCAGAGTATCACCACTTTGGACACCGATAACGCCCAGGGCGAGCTCTACCTCACCGATCTCGTCGAGAGAGCCGGGCGAGCCGGCCGCCCAGCGGCCGCGGTTGAGGTCGATCCCCAGAGGGTCCTGGGCGTCAACGACCGGGTGGATCTCGCGCGGGTGGATGCCATCTTGCGCTCCACCATCAATCTCGAGCTCATGCGTCAAGGGGTGACCATCCGTCAGCCCGGGACCGTCGAGGTGGAGCTTGGCTGCGAGGTGGGGCAGGACACCGAGCTGCACCCGGGCGTCCGCATCGGAAATGAGTCCCGCGTGGGTCGAGGGTGCGTCATCGAGACCGGCGCGCTCATCCAGGGCTCCGTCATCGAGGATGGCGCGGTGATTCGGGCCTACAGCGTCATCGAAGGCGCCCACGTGGGTCCGGGCGCAGAGGTGGGACCGATGGCGCGGCTGCGGCCGGGGGCTCGTCTTTTGGAAAAGGCTAAGGTGGGCAACTTCGTCGAGGTCAAGAACACCCGCATGGGGCGCGGCTCCAAGGCGAATCACCTCGCGTACCTGGGAGACGGCGAGATCGGCGAGGGGGTGAACGTGGGCGCCGGTACGATCTTTTGCAACTACGACGGCTTTGCAAAACACAAAACAGTGCTCGAAGACGGGGTCTTTG
>JAABTR010000089.1 GCA_011389755.1 Deltaproteobacteria bacterium
GAACGTGGGCGCCGGTACGATCTTTTGCAACTACGACGGCTTTGCAAAACACAAAACAGTGCTCGAAGACGGGGTCTTTATCGGGTCGGACAGCCAGCTCGTGGCCCCGGTCCGGGTGGGCCGGGGGGCCTACGTGGCGTCGGGCTCCACCATCACCGAAGATGTGCCTCCCGACGCCCTGGCCGTTGGGCGGGGGCGGCAGGTGAACAAAGAAGGCATGGCCGCGGTGCTCAGGCAGAGGCTCGCGCAGGACAAAAAGCTTCGAGACGCGAAGAAGCAGGAAGAGTCACCGAAATGAGCGCGCGTTCCCCCCGAGCGAGAATTTTTTTCGGCGCGGTCTTCGGACTCATCGCCATTTTGATATACACGAGCTGTTCGCCGTCGGTGGTCAGCCGCATCGGCCCTCCGAAGCCCCCCAAGAGCGCCGACTGCGCCATAGAGTTCGTCGAAGGAGAATCGCAGCTGACCGGGCCTTACCGAGATATCGGCATGATATCTTTGAAGGGGTGCCAAGACCCGACCCGCTCTCCTTGCTCGACCTGGATGCGGCGAGCCGCTTGCGAGCTGGGGGGAGACGCGGTCTACCCGGTGGACGAGCCCCCACTGGGCGAGGAGCGTGGCGGCGCGGTCACGGTTCGCGTCATGGTGGTCTCTTACGTCGCGTCCTTGGGTCCCGCGGCGCACGACGATGTGGTGGCCCGGTCCAAACCCTGCGATCCGCCGTGCCCCGAAGGACAGAGTTGTCTGTACGGACAGTGCCGTCCCTCCAGCCGGTGCGAGGATTCCGCCTCGGCCTCCGGCGACGCGGCGCCCTCTGTCTGTCCAGACTGATTTATTCTCAGAATATAGTTGTAAAAATTGCGCCCGGAGTTATCCCTTATGGTGAGGGGCATGACAAAACCGCATTTTCTCTAAATTTACAGACAAAATTACAGGAAGCTCCCAGGAGGTACGCCATGGAACAGAGTATATCTCGGACTGTAGAGATGCTGGGCCAAAACACGTTCGGGCTCGACAAAATGCAAGAGCAGCTTCCACGGGAGTTTTTTGACAAGCTGCTGTTCGCTATCCGAAATCATCGACCGATCTCTGCGGACACCGCGGACGTGATAGCCCACGCCATGAAGCAGTGGGCCATCTCGAAAGGAGCGACTCATTACACCCACTGGTTCCAGCCGCTGACCGGATTGACCGCGGAGAAGCACGACTCCTTTTTGGCGTTCGACGCCGCGGGCAAACCTGTGGACCAGTTCACGGGCAAGCAGCTCATCGTCAGCGAACCGGACGCGTCCAGTTTTCCCCACGGCGGCTTGCGATCCACGTTCGAGGCGCGGGGGTATGCGGCCTGGGATCCGACATCTCCTGCGTTCATCGTAAAAAGAGACGGTCGCGCGACCCTGTCTTTGCCCTCGGTGTTCGTCTCCCACAAAGGCGAGGTGCTCGACAAGAAGACGCCCCTGATACGG
>JAABTR010000513.1 GCA_011389755.1 Deltaproteobacteria bacterium
TGATCGGCTGGGGGAGGTTCCAGGACTGACACACACGGGCGCCGACCGGCGCGCTGTAGCGTTCGATTACGGGAGACAAAAGACTCAGCGGTGGCAAGGGGTCTTTTTTGTCTTTGGAGAGATCTGCGATGATGCCCAAGACGATCGCTTCGCCCACGTCGTGGAGCAGCCCGCAAAGATAGGCTAAGTCCGACTCGAGCGTGAGAACGCGGCACAGCTCCCGCGCGACGAGCCCGGATGCTTGCGCCGCTTCGAAGAGCTCCCGGATCCTCTCGGAATATAGCGGAACGTTGAATATCTGCGTTTGCGCCACGAACTGGTAGGCGATGTCACGAACCTCTCGAAGGCCGATGCGCATGATGGCGACCCGCAGCGATTCCACGGGCGCCCCCCGGGAATAAAGCGCCGAACGGGCGACCGATAAAATCCGGGCCGCCACCGCAGGATCTTGTGCGACCGTCGTCTCGATGTCCGCCAATCGAACATCGTACCGGCTCGCCATCTTCGATAGGTTGAGCGCGACCTCCGGAAGCATGGGCGGTTTAAACGCTCCGGTCTCGATGTTGCGCGAGACCTCCCGCATCAATTCCATCAGCATCTGCTTCGAATAATTGGACTCGGGCTTCGAGGCGCGCTTCGATAAAGTGTTTTCTTCTTCTCGTCGTCTGCTGTTCATTATTAAAAATATAGAGCGATTTGCCCTTCGGGTCGAAGACGATTCAGCATCGCTGCACCGCGCGGGCGTTTTTCGAATAATTCAAATTCGGTGTTTGACGCCCCTCAAACGCCTCCCAAGCTCAAGACATGACAATGAAGAGAGTATTTACCGGCCGTCACACGATGATGGGGCTTTTGGTATTTTTTTTCGGAATCATCACCGCGCCCCTCGTCCCGTTTTGTTTCACCCTCTCCAACAGCGGGTGGATCGTCGGCATAGCCATTTTCCTGCCCCTGTCCGGCTATCTCCTTTGGGATGGGGCGCGCAGGCTCACGCGGGTGCGCCTCGAATTTTCCGAACAGGGGATCTGCTTTGCAACGCGTTTTTCCAAAAAGCAGATGGACTGGGGCGACATCATCGAAATCCGCGCCACGGTGGAGTCCGACGACGAAGGCCGCATCATCTTGACGCTGCACGACACCTCGGGAAACAAGATACGAATCCCACAAGGGACGTTTCGCATCCCCGTCCTCGACGAGGTCATACGCATCCTCAAGGACCGGGTCGCGCGACATCCGAGTATTCGGGTGGAAGACTTTCGAGGCGTCTGGTCCGGCTGGGACGACTTCATGCAGTTCCAAAGGCGTCTTCATCCCAGGAGGTACAGAGCCCGCGGTTGACCCCTGTTTGCTTCTTTCCCTTCAGATAAAACCGTCCATCCTTGCGGAGTGCCTCCGACGTGCTCACTGTTCTTCAAAATGCCGGGAGTACCTCGCAGACATGAAGACGCTCTGTATCGCTATTGCCGCTTCGCTGCTCTTGGGCCCATCGATGACCGGTGCGGGCGCGAAGGATCCCCGTTTACCAAACGGCTGCTTTGAGGTC
>JAABTR010000514.1 GCA_011389755.1 Deltaproteobacteria bacterium
GTCGTGCTTTTGGACAACGAAGCGCCCTTTCAAGCGCTGGAAAAGGCGTGGGGGCTGTCGCTGCTCGTGCGCGCTTCGGGCGCCTGGCTGCTCTTCGACACCGGCCCCAGCGGGCCGAAGCTGCTCCATAACTTGAGACACCTGGGCGTCGATCCCAAGGATATCGGGCGCGTGTTCATCTCCCACTGGCACCGGGATCACTTCGGCGGGCTTTGGGCCTTTCTCGGGGAAAACCGCGATGTCGAGGTTCATCTACCGCACGAAATCCCCCAGGGCGCGAGGCGCAGAATCGAAAAGACCGGCGCCCGCGTCCGCGTGCACGGGCCGGGGGACGGCTCCACGGTCGGACCGAGGATGAGGAGCACGGGAGGCCTCGGGACGAATCCGCCGGAGCACGCGTTGGTGCTCGAAGGCGACGAGGCCCTGGCCGTCGTGACGGGTTGCTGCCACCCAGGCCTCGGCGTGGTCTTGTCCGAGGCGGCGGGCGCTCAAGAGCGCCCCATCCAGCTGGTCATCGGTGGACTTCACCTGCACAAGAGCTCTCGGCGCGCGATTGAGGAGCAAGCGGCCGCCCTCGAAAGACACGGCGTCAAGAAAGTGATCGGGCTGCACTGCACCGGCAAAAAGGGCCTTAGGATCCTCAAAGAGCTCCTCGGAGAGGATCGGGTCGTCGCCCGCCGGGCAGGACAGTCAGTTCGCTTTTGCGAGCGATCCACATCGGGGACGTAAATATCTTGGAACCGAGCCGTAATTGTCAAAAACGAGCTTTTTGGGGGAGGGTCACAGAACCCGCGGACAGGTGGCGTCGCCGGTGTTGTTGTCGGCCCGGCACTCTCTAAAGAGCGGCGCCTCGGCGTCTACGAGGATCTTCGCCCTGAATTCTTGCTGACCCGTGACTCCCGAATCGCCGTCGGGAGTGAAAGAGAGTTCCGCGGATTGCCCCGGGAACAAAGCGGTGGGGGTAACTGCCGTGTGGAGTTCGGTCTCCACCCCGCCTTTGACCACGTAAAAACCGACGGTCACGCCCGCCGGCAGGACCGCTTGGCCCAAGTTGCGCACCAGCGCCACGAGCTCGATACCCGAACCGCAGCTCAAGGTCACCGTGGCGTCCGGAGCGTCGAACAGGCCGCCGTCCTGGACGTTTTGCCGGAAGTTGTTGAGCCACGGGACCGTCCAGTTCGCCCGCTCTTCGGCGGGGATGTCCCCGTACCCGTTCGGCGCAGCGCACGCGTCGTCCCGGTGATCGCAGATGTTCGACACATGATACGTATGCTGATTCCACAAGCTGCGGGTGCCCACCCACGCGTTGGAGGCGTCGCCGAAGACCGTGAGCCCCCTGTACGCCGGGGCGCCTTTCGGCGGAGACCAGGCGGGTCGGCCCGGATCTCCCCCCTCCTCGGTCCCGGGCACCTTCAGGGCGTCCGCACCGCACTTCCAGGAACCGCCAGGTGACGTGTCGATACCGTTGGAGATCATGACCATCTCCGCGTGACCGTCCCCGTCCACGTCGGCGAGCATGGAGGCCTCGGTGGCGGTAAAAGACGTATTGGGCGTGGCAAAGACGACCTCACCCGTGGTGCCATCGTAGACCCACTGGTAGCACTCGTCGCCGTAGACCACCTCGGCCTTGCCGTCCCCTTGAAAGTCGAAGACCGTCGAGCCGGTGACGCTGGAGCTGATATCGTGGTTGTAGGCCGTCCACAGCTCGAAAAGGCGATTTTCCGGGCTCTTGCGGCCGAAATCGGTCTGCAGGGCGTAGTAGAGATCTTTTTGGGCGACCCCGATCTCCACGTCGCCGTCCCCGTCGAAATCGGCGATGGTGGGCGGCCCACCGAACCCGCTGGCGCTCAGGGAGTAAGGGCCGGCCTTGGTGGCGCCCGTGGCGCCCTCGAGCACCCAGACCTGGCCCTTGCCCACCAGCACCACGTCCGGCCTCCCGTCCCCATCGAGATCGGCGATCCCGGGGTAACCGTCGGGCAGCGCGGGCTCGCCAGGCACGCCGCCCTCCACGGTGCGGTCCCAAACGATGTTGCCCTCGTAGTCGTAGACGGTCGGCCCGGCGACGAGCTCCAAGAAGCCGTCTTTCTTGCCGTCTATGTCCGCGAACGTGGACAGGCAATCCCTACCGTCTCTGCCGCCGAGACCGCGCTTGCCCACGAACTTCCGCTCTATGGTCGTCCCCATCGTGGTAAACAGATTGTCGCAGTAACCGATTTCGGGAAACCCGTCCCGGTTCATGTCGGCCAGGGCGAACCCGCCGCCCCAACCGAATTTTTTGTCCCCCGCGTGGCTGATAGGCTTGTCGCTGATTCGCTGGACCTCGCCGAACCGGTCTACGAGGACCACGTGGCCCTCACCCGTCGAGGCGACGATGTCCAAGTGCGAGTCACCGTCCACGTCACCGAGAGAAAGCGTCATGGCCGCGAACCCGGTGGAACCTTTTTGCGCTTTGTCCAAGGACCAGATCTCCTGACCGCTCGCCCCGTCGAGGGCCCGAAGCACGCCTGTCTGGCAGCGGCTCGGATCGAAGGAGTTGTGGGAACAGTAGAGCCCGCCCGCGTCTCCCGAGACAAAGGCGATCACGGGCGGATCGAGCTCATCGACCGTCCCGTCGCAGTTGGAGTCGTACACCCGGCCCACCACGGGCGTGGACCAGACGTCGATTTTGTCCGGATACTCGACAACCTGATCAAGCCCCCAGCTCCACTCGGTCTTCACTTTGAGCTTTCCTGCGGGCGGGTGGTATTCGCACGGGGGCAAGCAATCCTGTGCGTCCGTATCCCCGGGCGGGCACTCCGCCGGCACTTCGAGACAGCGCCCCGCTTCGGGAGCGCCTTGGAAGCACTTCTGGTCTTGGCCGTCGGTGCCGGTGTCCCCATCGCCGCCGGTGTCGTCGCCCCCTCCCTCCCACAACGCCGGCTCGCAGTACTCCCCCTCGTCGCAGTCGGCCGCCGAATGGCACAGCTTCCCGGGGACGACGCAGGCGTTGGCAAAGCAGACTTCGTCCCCAGAGCAGCACTCTTCGTCGCATGCCTGGCTTTCCGGGCAGCAGGCCCCGTCGATGCAAACACCGTTTGGACAGTCGCAATCCGTGGCGTTGTCGGTGTCCGTTGAACCACCTCCATTTTCGGTTCCCCGGTCCGTGTCCGTATCGGTCGTATCGCGGCCCGTCCCCTCGTCCGTGTCCGTTCCGACCACAACGGGGATTGGGTCCTCATCGCCGCTGCAACCGGCGGCAGACCCAAGAACGATTGACAAACAGACCATCGAGGCACCGAAAATTTTCATGGTTTCCCTCCGCATACGAGCCCCCTTGATGCGCGCTCCTCTAGAAAACATTGCGCGGATTCCGATGTTTTCAAGTAGGGAGCTATAATTCCCTCCGAGATCTAACCGACATGTGGACAGATCGCGTCGCTCGCGTTGTTTTCGTCGCGGCGTCGATGAGGATCAAAGACGCGCTAGCCAATCTGCGGGCAGCTGGTCTCGGCCGCGTTATTGTCATCTCGACACTCTCTGAAGAGCGGGTTGGCGGGATCGATGAGGATTCTCACCCCGAAGGTGTCTTTCGCCGTGACCCCGGCATCGTCTTGAGGTGTAAAGGTCAGCTTCGCGGACTGCCCTGGGAACAGCGCCGTCTGGGTCACCGCCGTTCCGAGCTCGATCTCCACGCCGCCCTGGAGGGCATAGAAGCCGACCTCGACGCCCGCGGGTAGGATCGCCTGGCCCAAGTTGCGCACCAGCGCTGTGAGCGCGAGGCCGGTACGGCAGGTCAAGGTCACCGTGGCGTCCGGAGCGTCGAACAGGCCTCCGTCCTGGACGTTTTGACGGAAGTTGTTGAGCCATGAGATCTCCCAGTTGGCCCTCTCTTCGGATGGAATCTCGCCGTACCCGTTCGGCGGGACGCACGCATCGTCCCGGTGGTCGCAGATATTGGACACGTGGTAGGAGTGCTGGTTCCACAAGGTCCGGGTGCCCACCCAGGCGTTGGCCGCGTCGCCGAAGACCGTGAGCCCCCGGTAGGCGGTCGCTCCATCGGGCGGCGACCAGACGGGCCGCCCCGGATCGCCACCCTCTTCGGTTCCGGGGACTTTGAGGGCGTCGGCGGCGCACTTCCAGCGCGAGGGGTCGGCCCCGTTGGAGATCATGGTCATCTCGGCGTGACCGTCCCCGTCCACGTCGGCCAGCATGGAGGCCTCGTTTGCCGTGAACGAGGTTGTGGACGCGGCAAAGAGGACCTCTCCGGTGGTACCGTCGTAGACCCACTGGTAGCACTCGTCGCCGTAGACCACCTCGGCCTTGCCGTCCCCTTGAAAATCGAAGAGCGTCGACCCCGTGACGCTGGAGCTCAAGTCGTGGTTGTAGGCGGTCCACATCTCGAAGAGGCGTTTTTCCGGGCTCTTTATGCCAAAATCGGTCTGCAGGGCGTAGTAGAGGCTCTTTTGGGCGACCCCGATCTCCACGTCGCCGTCCCCGTCGAAGTCCGCGATGGTGGGCGGGCCGCCGAACCCGCTGGCACCGAGCGCGTACGGGCCCGCCTTTGTAACCCCCGTGGCTCCCTCGAGCACCCAGACCTTGCCCGAGGCCACGAGCACCACG
>JAABTR010000515.1 GCA_011389755.1 Deltaproteobacteria bacterium
GTCACGATCCCCGGCGGGAGGGAGATGGGCACCGAGAAGTTGCCGGTACCGGTGGAGAGATTGGGCGAGAACGACTCGCCCAGGCCTTTGAGAGAAGCCGGGCCGGTGGGAGATTTGAGGGTTTGGGCGGAGAGACCGTCCGGGCGGTCGGCGTAGGCGACTGGGCTGCCCCAAAAAACAGCGGCTGTCAGGGCAATGCAAAGCGTCGATGCAGCTCGACTGGTCTTTATTCCTGTTTTAATCTTCTTATCATCGGACACGAGAAAACGCCCCCTGGGCCTTCGATCTATCGGCTTCGTACCGGATTGGACCAAACCATGTCAACAGCCGGGATATTTTTTTGTCATTTTTGTTCTAGAAATGCGGTTTTCCTATCAATATTTCGTTATCGGTGTAACAGCCGCTCCATCTCGAGATGATCCGTCGGCCATCGACCAGAGCGCACCACGCCCTCCTCGCGTTGGTCTTCACGGCGATCGGCTGCGGAGCTGCTTCCGAGAAAGGAAGCGTCTCCACAAAGGGCCGCATCACCTATGAGCGGGCCCTGGATCGGGCTCGGCAGGACTCCAAAGCTCCTCTCACGCTCGCCCAAATCCCACGGATACGCGCGCGACAAGAGGCTGTCGCGGCCCTCGAGCGCCTGCCGTGGGGCACCGAGATAGAGCAGGTGGACGCGGGCGGCGTTCGGGCCGAGTGGATCTTGGTGCCAGCGGCAAAGGCCAATCGCGTCCTTGTTTACCTCCACGGCGGCGGCTACGCCTTCGGCTCGGCGGCGTCGCACCGGCGGATCATGGCCCTCGTGGGGCAGGCGGCGCAGGCCCGAGTTCTCGGGGTCGACTACCGCCTCGCTCCCGAGCACCCGTTCCCCGCGGCCCTCGAGGACGCGCTCCTTGCCTATGCCTGGCTCCTCGACAGCGGCTTCGAACCTAAACGCGTCGCCTTTGTGGGCGACTCAGCCGGCGGCGGGCTCGCCCTCTCGACCATGGTGAAGCTCAAGGAGCGGGGCGCGCCTCTTCCGGCGGCGGCGGTGCTGGTCTCACCGTGGGTGGATCTGACCGGGACCCTGCCGGCGGCGACGCACAACGCCGACGTCGATCCCATCCTGCGCTGGGAGGGCGGCCTCGAGGTGCTCGCCAGAGCCTACGCGGGGAGGACCGACGTCAAAAACCCGCTCATCTCGCCCCTGCGCGCAGATCTCGGTGGTTTGCCGCCTATCTTGGTCTTGGTCGGCGCGCGGGAGATCCTCTTGGACGACTCAAAAGAGCTCGCCCGGCGTTTGCGGGGGTTTGATGTCGAGGTGCAGCTGCGCGTGTGGCCCGGTATGTGGCACGGGTGGCAGTTTCACGCCCCCCGCCTGCCAGAGGCCGCGGCGGCCATAGCGTCGATGGGCTCTTTTTTGAGAAAAAGCATCCCCGATAGACCAGCCACTTTTTAGTAGCTGTCGTGGCCGACGACGGTCTTGCCCTTGAATATCCAGTAGACCCAGATCGTGTAGCCCAGCACGAACGGCATGCCCAGCCCCACGATGACGAGCATGGTCATGAGGGTGCGCTCCGTAGAGGAGCCGTTGGCCGCCGTGATGTTATAGGCCGAGTCGATGCTGGAGGGCACCATGTCGGGAAACAGCCCGAGCCCCACGAGCGCCCACATGGCGCAGATCGCCGCCGCCGAGGCGAAAAAACCGCGGCCCAGGCGTCCGCTGCGAAGCGCGAAGGGAATGAACGCCAAGGCGCCCAGGAGCGCCAGCATCGCGACCCAAGTCAGCGGGTTGTCCAAGGTGCCATCGAGGAGGTGCGGCGCCTCGAAAAAGGTGTAGATGGTGGCGACCACGTACAAGGCGACCCATGCGGTCCAGGCCCGCGTGGCGTAGGACAACATGCGCTCGTGCAGCTCCCCTTCGCTCTTTTTGGCCATGTAGATGCCCCCGTGGGCGGTCATCATCACCACCGACAAGGCGCCAATGAGCAGGGCGTAGGGGCTCAGAAGCCCCAAGAACGAACCGGTAAAGACGCCCTGCTCGTTTATGGGCACGCCCCGCATGAGGTTGCCCACCGCGACGCCGAACAAAAACGCCGCGCCGAGGCTGCCCACTCCGAACATCACGTCCCAAAAGCGGCTCCACCTCGGCGATGCCACCTGACCGCGGAATTCGATGGAGACCGCCCGCATGATGAGGAAGGTCAAAAGCAGCATGATCGCTAGATAGAATCCCGAAAACACCGTGGCGTACACTGGGGGAAACGCGGCGAACAGCCCGGCGCCGGCGGTGATGAGCCACACCTCGTTGCCGTCCCACACCGGGCCGATGGCGTTTATCATCAAGCGCCGGTCATCGGGCTTCTTGGTAAAGAGCGACAAAATGCCCACGCCCAAGTCGAAGCCGTCGAGCACCGCGAAGCCCGCGATGAGAAAACCGAAGAGCAAAAACCACGTGATCTGCAGCCCGGTGGGTTCCATCACACCGCCTCCTTCGAGACCCCTGCCGGGCCCTTTTTGACCTTTTTGTACAAAATGGAGAGCCACAAGGCGCCTAGACCCAAGTAGATGAGCCCGAACAGGATCATCGAAAAGAGGATCTCCTGAGCGCTCACGATCTCGGAGACCCCGTCCTCGGTTCGCAGCAGCTTGTAGACGATCCAGGGCTGGCGCCCCACCTCGGTGGCCACCCAGCCGAACTGGCACGCGGCCACCGGCAGGGGCGTGCCCAGCACGATCGCCCACAGGGACAACCTCGACAGGCGCGAGCGCGCCTCGAGGAGCTTTTTGCGCCACAAAAGCAGCGCCGCGAGGCCCATGGCGCCGATGAAGTACATCCCCAAGACCACCATGTTGTGGAAGGAGACGAACGACAGCCACAGCTCATTGCCCCGGGGCACCTCGTCCTCTGGGAAATCTCCCAGGCCGCGGACCTCGGCGTCGGGATCGCCAAAGAC
>JAABTR010000516.1 GCA_011389755.1 Deltaproteobacteria bacterium
AGCTCATTGCCCCGGGGCACCTCGTCCTCTGGGAAATCTCCCAGGCCGCGGACCTCGGCGTCGGGATCGCCAAAGACCATCCAGCTGAGCATGCCGGGGATCTCGATCTTCCCGTGCAGCTCCGGCGGGGACGTGGTCGGGTAGGCGAAGAGCACCAGGGGGGCGCCCTCGACGGTGGCGTAGAGCCCCTCGATGGCGGCGAACTTCTCCGGCTGGGTCTCGGCCACCTGGGAGGCGTGGATGTGACCGGTGGGATAGAGCGCCGCCACGGAGGCGATGAGGCCCACGGCGACGGAGAGCTTGAGCGCCCTGCCCGCCAGCTCGAGATGGCGCCGCTTGAGGATGTACCACGCCGACACGCCGCCCATGAAAAACGCCCCGCTGATGATCGCGGCGACCATGGTGTGGAAAAAGCGCGGCCACATGGATGGATTGAACACCGCCTCGGCAAAGCTCAGAAGCTCGGCGCGGCCGTTTTGGATGACGTAGCCCGTCGGCGTCTGCTGCCAGGAGTTGGCCACCAAGATCCAGAACGCCGAGATGGTCGCGCCCACCGCCACCATCAAGATGGCAAACCAGTGTGTCCCCCGTGAGACCCGCCCCCGTCCGAGCAGGTAGAGCCCCAAAAAGCTCGACTCGAGGAAGAACGCGAAGATCCCCTCGGCCGCTAAAGGGGCGCCGAAGATATCGCCGACGAACTTGGAGTAGCTCGCCCAGTTGGTGCCGAACTGAAACTCCATCACGATGCCCGTGGCGACACCCACCGCGAAGGTCACCGCAAAGAGCTTGCCAAAGAATTTGCCGATGCTCTCCCAGACCGGATCCTTTTTGCGCCACCCCAGGCCCTCGGCGATGACGAGCAGCCACGCCAGACCAATGGTGATGGGCGGAAAGATGAAGTGAAACCCGATCGTCAAGGCGAACTGCAAGCGAGCCAGCAAAGTGGCGTCCATGTTTCCTCCGGTCCTCAATACGTTCCCGAATCGATGCAGCCTTTTTCTAATTCTACTGCCTCCGATTGGCAACCCCGTTCCAGGTAAAGCAGTAGGCGTTTACCTTTTCGGTTTCCCGCCTGGCTCCCAGGGCGGGTTTGTTCTATCTTTCGCGCCATGAGCTGCCTCGACTCCCAACGCACCCGGTTTCTCCCCATGACTCGAGACGAGATGTCGGCTCGCGGATGGCGGGAGCTCGACGTGCTGCTCGTGACCGGGGACGCCTACTTCGACCACCCCACCCACGGGGCGGCGATGCTCGGCCGACTGTTGGAGGCCGAGGGGTACCGGGTGGGGATCATCGCCCAGCCCGACTGGACGAACCCGGACGCCTTTCGCCTTTTGGGCCGGCCGGCGCTCTTCGCCGGGGTGACCGCCGGGGCCGTGGACTCCTTCGTGAATAACGCCACCGCTTTTGGCGCCAAGCGCAAGGCCGACGTCTACTCCCCCGGCGGAATCGGCGGGCGAAGGCCCGACTACGCCAC
>JAABTR010000517.1 GCA_011389755.1 Deltaproteobacteria bacterium
ACCGCTTTCGGCGCCAAGCGCAAGGCCGACGTCTACTCACCCGGCGGAATCGGCGGGCGAAGGCCCGACTACGCCACGTTGGTCTACGCCAACCGACTGCGCGAGGCCTTCCCCGGCCTGCCCGTGGTGCTCGGCGGCGTGGAGGCCAGCCTGCGGCGGTTTGCTTGGCTCGACCCGCGAAAAGGGCGCGTGCGGCGCTCGGTGCTCGTCGACTCCCGAGCCGACCTCTTGGTCTACGGCGCCGGCGAAGCGCCCATCGTGGAGATCGCCCACCGACTGGCCGCGGGGAGAGACTTGGACGGCATCTTGGGGACGGCCCGGCTCGTGCGCGGCGAGCCGCAAAACCGAGACGACGCCCTGGAGCTCCCCGCGTACGAGGACGTCTGCGTGAGCCCGGACGCTTTTTTGTCCCAGACCCTGGCCTGGGAGCTCACCGGCCGGCCGTTCTTCTCACGGCGGACGGTGCAGCGCTACCTCGAGGGCCTCGTGGTGGCCGAGCCCAGGCCGAGGCCCGGCGCGGAGGCGTTCGACCGCATCGCCGAGCTCCCCTTTACCCGGCAGGCCCACCCCCTGTACGACAAGCCCATCCCCGCGTTGGAGACGGTGCTGTGGTCGGTGACCGCCACTAGGGGCTGCCCGGGAGGCTGCAGCTTCTGCGGCCTCGCCGCGCACCAGGGGCGCGCCGTGTCATCTCGGAGCGAGGGATCGGTGCTCGAAGAGATCGCGCGACTCACCCGGGACCCGCGGTTTCGCGGCTCCATCAGCGACGTGGGCGGCCCCACCGCCAACGCCTACCGCGCGCGCAACACCGACCCCGAGGCCTGCCGCCGCTGCGCGCGGCCCTCGTGCCTGCACCCGAAGATCTGCCGGCACCTGGAGACGAAGTCGGCGCATTTTTTGGCGCTGCTCGAAAAGGCCCGCAAGCTCCCCGGTGTCAACAACGTCTTCGTGGCCTCTGGAATCCGGCACGACTTGTCCGCGCGGGAGCCCGAGCTCGCCCGGCAGCTTGCCTCCCACTACACCGGAGGGCATCTCAAGCTGGCGCCGGAGCATGTCTCGCCCCGGGTGCTCGAGCTCATGCGCAAGCCCCCCATCGAGGTCTTCGAGCGGTTCGAGGCGCTTTTTTTGGAGCAGAGCCGAAAAGAGGGGAAAAAGCAGTACGTGGTGCCCTACTTCATCGCGGGTTTTCCAGGCTGCGCAGCCTCCGACGTGGCCGCCGTGCGCCGCTGG
Organism: Deltaproteobacteria bacterium; assembly: GCA_011389755.1. GTDB lineage: Bacteria > Myxococcota_A > Polyangia > JAAYKL01 > JAAYKL01 > JAABTR01. The sequence continues at coordinate 1,231 of JAABTR010000517.1, forward strand.
TTGGCATCCCGCGGCCAGCGACTCAGACAGGTGCAGGCGTTCATGCCGCTGGCCGGGACCGCCGCCGCCGCCTTCTCCCATGCCCAAAAAGGGCCCGGGCGGCAGGACATCTTCGTCCCCTCCACGTCCCAGGCCCGTGACGAAAAAAATGTGATGCTCGGAGAGCAGACGAGGAGCCGCCGAAGCTCACAGCGAACGTGACCTTCGCGTCTGTGAAATTTCTATGAGCTCGGCACCGAGGATCTGGCCTTCGCGTCCGAGTAGTTGCAGGCGACCCACTTATTTCGGCCGGTGCGCTTGGCCTGGTACAGCGCGTCGTCCGCCGCGGCGACGAGCTTCTCGGCCGGCACCGATGCGTCGTCGCTCCTGACGGTGCAGATACC
>JAABTR010000518.1 GCA_011389755.1 Deltaproteobacteria bacterium
CTCGAGAAGCTGCAGGATATTTTGATGTCCCAGCGGCGTCTGCGCAGGCTCGAGTGGATCTATTGGGAGGTGCTCGGTCGGCTCGACGACAGTGAGATGGGGTCGACGATGTGGTTGCGTTGTTGGCAGGGCTTGGCGGCTGTCTACTCATCTTCTCCACGGACGGTCAGGCGCGCCGACGCCATCCGGAAGTCGATGATGGCGCTTGAGGATGAGACGGGGAATTTCGCAGCGGTTCGAGAGCCCGGGCAGTGATCTTCTATCACCCGAGGTGAGCTTTGGGGCTACTCCCCAAGCCAAGCGATGGTGACACCGTCTCCGCCCTCCTCGGGCTGAGCGCTGCAAAAGTTCACGACATAATCTGAGTCCGATAAGTAGGCGCGCACCGCGGATCGAAGCGCTCCGGTGCCATGACCGTGGATAATAAAGACGCTGGGCAGGCCGCGCGTCAGCGCGAGGTCGAGGAACTTGTCGACGGCATCTTGTGCCTCGTCGGCTCGCATCCCTCTGAGATCCACGGTGTTGTCGCTGGTTCGCAGTGCCGCTGGCGCTTGTTCGGAACCGGTCTGCGGGGGGCCGGACGTGCGCACGGGCGGTCTCTTCGGGGAGGTGGCCGGTTTGAACGCTTCTTGCAAGCGAACGTCGCCGGCGCGGACGCGAGTTTTCAAAGGGCCGATGCGAACGAAGATGTCACCTGCTTTGTCGAGGGAGTCGACCACACCGCTTTTGCCGAAGGGCACGACGAAAACGCGAGCACCCGGTCGCAGCTCTTCGATGCGCGTTCTGCGGCCCGGGAGGTCGTCCTCGCCGCGGGGGTCGAGCTCGCCTCCGATCCCGAGCCGAGAGGCAACCCCCTCCACGGTCTTGCGGGCCGAGCTTATGATTTGTGGTTCTTTTTGTTTTTTGACGAGGGCCTCGGCGTGGCGCACCTCGTCTCTGGCCTTGCGGATCGACTCCCAGAGCTTTTCGGTCTCTTCGTCGACAAAGCCTCTTTGTCTTTCTTTGAGTTTGGCGAGCTCGCGGCAAAACTTCGCGTGGGTCTGCTCGGCTTCTTTGCGCTGCTTTGCCAATGCTTCGCGTTCTTTGGCGGTCTGCGTTCGTTCCTCCTCGAGCCGCTCGACCACGAGCGTCAGCTCCCGGACGCCCTCGGGGAGCAGGCGCTTGGCGTGTTCGACGATATCGGTGTCGATGCCGTAGCGACGGGCGACGCTCAGGGCGCTCGAGCTGCCCGGCGTCCCTATCCGAAGCTCGAACGTGGGGGACATCCGCTCAGTGTCAAAGCCCACCGCGGCGTTTAGAAAGTCGTCTCGAGAGCTCGCCCTGGCCTTGAGCGTGTCGAAGTGGGTGGTGGCGAAGGTCGTGGCGCCCTTGTGGTTCAGGGCGGTCAAGATAGCCTCCGCGAGCGCGGCGCCTTCCGCGGGATCGGTCCCAGCGGCGAGCTCGTCCAGCAAAACGAGCGTGTTGGGCCCGGAAGAAGCGAGGATGTTACTGATATTGGCCATGTGGCCCGAGAAGGTGGAGAGGCTGCGCTCGAGGCTCTGCTCATCGCCGATATCTGAAAGGACCGCTTCGAAAATCCCCATTCGGGAATCGGCCGTCGCAGGGATCGGCAACCCCGCGGCCAGCATCAGGCTGCACAGCCCGACCGTTTTGAGGGACACGGTCTTGCCGCCGGCGTTGGGGCCGGACACGACCAGGCTCCGGCCCGGGCTGCCCTCGATGTTGCTGGGGACGACCTGGACCCCGTCGAGGACCAACAAAGGATGCCGCGCTCGGATCAAGAGCAGCCGGCCCGGTTCGTTCGGCTGGGGGATATGCGCGTCCAGATCGTGGCTCAGGCGCCCGCAGGCGACCCGAACCGCGCCGGCGAGCAGCGCCGCGTGCGCCGTGCGTATCTCGTCCATCTGCTGACGCACGGCTTGGCAGATCTGTTTGAGGACGCGCTTCTCCTCTCGAATCACGGCCTCCCGCGCGAGCATGAGCTCATTTCCCAGGTGGATGGTCTGTTCGGGCTCGACGAATATCGTCGCGCCGGATCCGGAGGCACCGTGGACGATGCCGGGCAGGCGCCGGTGGGCGTCGGCTCGCACGGGCAGCACGAATCGATCATTGCGCAGCGTATAGGTGCGCTCCCGGAGGAGGTCCTCTTCGCGCAGGGCTAGGTTGTCCAGGGTCTCGACGAGGTTCTCCCGCAGCGACTGCACCTTGCGGCGCAGGGCTCCGAGCTGTGGGCTCGCGCTGTCCGAGATGCTGCCGTCTGGCTCGAAGGCGCTCTCGATTTCGAAGGCGAGCCTCGCCAGCCCAGACGGGTCGATGCTGTCGTCTTGAGGTATGACCTCGCGCGCGTTCTGCGGACAAACGTCCCGTCGGTTGCCCAGGAAACGGGCGAGGGCCACGTACAGCTTTAGGTTAGAAGCGATCTCGACGAGACCTTCGGGGGGGGCCACACCTTCCCCGGCGATGTGGCCCAACCAGCGATCCACATCGGCCATGGGGAGGCGAGGAGGGAGGTCGCCGTCATCGTAGCAGCGAGCCAGCTCGCGAACCAGCACGAGGTGGTCGTGACATCGCTCCTCGCTGAGGAAGGGGAGCTCTCGGCATCGAGCGGCGACCAGCTCGCTCTGGGCGCGATGGGCGATGTGATCGCGGAGCCGATCCCATTGCAAGTCGTTGAAAGTCTTTTTTATCAAGTGCATACGTGCTTCATTTTCGAGGAAGGCCTTCGGCCGCGACTCATTCTCGCTTCGTGATTGCCTAGCCAATCTCGTGGTTTTTTGTCAAGCGCGCAGGACCGCTTAAAACGGAAGTGGAAGGCTATCGGATCTTGTCAGACCGAAAAAAGAACAGCAAGCTTGTCACAGCGGAACGCGCTCGAAAAGACCTCGAGCCGGCCGCGCCGGCGCAACAAAGCGCTGCTTACGAAGCGTTCGATTTGGGAGACGATAAACATGGCACACAGCTACGAAATCAGGCGACTGGGACCGGCCAAGGTGCTCTCGCCGATCCATCTGGGGACCGAGCCCGGCGATTCGCTCGCCGATTTTACGTCTGACGACGCCAAGGTCTTGGCGAGCTTGGATTACAAGTCATTCCTTGAGGAGGTCCGCGCCGGCGGGGAGCCTCCTGCGTACGAGGTCGCCGGTCCGAGGCAGGAGATCTACTTCGACCCCTCGAAGCTCCAGGCCGGCATCGTCACGTGCGGAGGGCTGTGTCCGGGGGTCAACAACGTCATCCGCGGGTTGGTCATGACCCTGTATCACGGGTACGGCGTGCGCCGGATTTACGGTTTTCGGTATGGCTTCGAGGGGCTCAACCCCAAGCACGCCCATCCAGTGGTGGAGCTGACGCCGGAGTTTGCAAGGGACATTCACTGCCAAGGGGGCACCGTCCTGGGGACGTCCCGGGGACCTCAGCCGCCGGAGGTCATGGTCGACACCCTCGAGCGGATGAACATCGGGCTTTTGTTTGCCATCGGCGGAGACGGGACCTTTCGAGGCGCGCTGGCCATCGACGAGGAGATTCGCAAAAGAGGCCTCAAGATAGGGGTCATCGGCATCCCGAAGACCATCGACAACGACATCCCGCTCGTGGACAGAACATTCGGCTTTGAGACGGCGGTGAGCCGGGCCACCGAAGCGATCACCGCCGCGTACTCCGAGGCCAGCTCTGCCCACCGGGGCATCGGCTTGGTCAAGCTGATGGGGCGGCATTCGGGGTTTATCGCGGCCAGCGCGGCTTTGGCCTCTCGAAATGTCAACCTGGTGCTCATACCGGAGCTCTCTTTCGATCTGGAGGGCGAGTTCGGGCTGTTCAATTACATGAAACAACGATTCAAGCTCGATAAATTCACAGTCATCGTGGCGGCGGAGGGGGCGGGGCAAGAGCACCTTCGCCCCACGAACGGGACCGATCAGTCCGGCAACGCGAAGCTGGGCGATATCGGAACTTTTCTCAAGCAGGCGATCGCCGACAGGTTCAAGGGCAAGTACGATTTTACTCTGAAATACATCGACCCAAGCTACATGATCCGCTCTGCTTCGGCAGACTCTAATGACTCGATATTTTGTGGTTATCTGGCCCAAAAAGCCGTTCACGCCGGGATGACCGGTCGCACCGGCATGGCCGTCGGCCGCTCTCACAACAAGTTCACCCACATTCCCCTGAGCCGCTTGGTGGAAAAGCGCAAGAACGTGGATCCCGAAGGGGAGCTCTGGCTCAGTGTGCTCGAGTCGACGGGCCAGCCTTTCTACATGAGATCCGACCAGCCTAAGAATCTGTCGAGAGCGAGCTTCTTCCCATTTCCGGTGTGACGTCTCTTCGCTCGCTGCGCTTGTCACCGTCGAGCTTTTCGTGTTACCGATTTGGTCCATGGTGGACAAGCAAGACAAAGACGAAATAAATAAGCTCTCAGAGCGCGTGGGCAGCAGTTTCGAGCGACTCGTGGGTATCGTGACCCGGCTCCGGGCACCGGGCGGCTGTCCTTGGGACCGAGAGCAGACTTCCGAGTCCCTCAAGCCGTTTTTTATCGAGGAGACCTACGAAGCGCTGGATGCCATCGACTCGGGCAACCCGAGAGAGCTCTGCGAGGAGCTCGGAGATGTGCTTCTCCAGGTGGCGCTGCACGCCCAGATAGCCAGCGAACAGGGTCATTTCGACGCCGCTGACGTTGCGGACGCCATCTCCGACAAGCTCATCACGCGTCATCCGCACGTCTTCGGCGAGATAGAGGCACCGACCTCTGGACAGGTGCTTCAAAATTGGGAGAGCATCAAAAAGAAAGAAAAGCGTGGGCGCGGTCTTTTCGCGGGGCTGCCGGCTCACCTGCCCGCCCTGCAAAAGGCAGCGCGCATGGGGGAAAAAGCAGGGCGCGTCGGTTTTGACTGGACCAACCCTGCGTCAGTGCGCGACAAGGTTGTCGAAGAATTGGCCGAGTTCGACGAAGCGGTCGCAGATGGCGACGAACCCGCGATGCGCCACGAGGTGGGAGACCTGCTTTTTGCCGTGGCTCAGTGGGCCAGGCATTTGGGAATAGAGCCCGAAGAAGCCCTGCGTCAGTGTTGCGCGCGGTTTGAGTCGCGCTTTACGAAGATGGAAAAGCGGGTCGAGTGCGGCGGGCAGACCCTGGGCAACCAGAGCTTGGAGCAGCTCGAAGAGCTCTGGCAGCAGGCTAAGAAATCATGAGAACATCGTTTTGGAGTGAACGAGGTTGACCACACGCCAAGGCGCAACGAAGCAGCCTGCTTACGAGTCCATCGTGGAGCAGGTTTTCGAAATAGTCTCCGAGGTTGCCCAAGGTGAGGTCGCCGGTGAGGATACTAATTTGGCGTCGGTGGGGCTCGACTCGATGGCCCTTCTCGATGTCATGGCGCTCATCGAAAAACGCTACGGGATCGTGTTGACGGAGGAGATTGTAGACGAATTCTATTCTGTAAAGAGAATCGCGCGAATTGTCTACGACGCCATTAAGGCGTCCTAAAAGAGGCCGCGCAGGGGCGCTGAATTTCGGTGCGACAGTGAGTTGACGCTCTGGTATGAGTTTGATAACAGAGTGTATTCTCGTTTTTCGTGCGCTGTCGCGCCTTGGAGGGTGACACGTGATTTTTTCTCGCTGGTATTGGATCGTGAGTTTTGTCGGGATCACGGCTGGCTGTGCGCCCGTCGAGTACACCGTCGTGGTTGCCGAAGCGGATGAAGCCGTGGCCGAAGCCGAGGTGGCGGGCGCTGCCTGTACCTCGGAGCAGCTCGAAAGGCTCTCCCCGGTCACAGAAAATACTGCGCTGGATCCCGGGACCGAGCTGGCCTCCTCCGAGGAGCAAGCTTCGGCCATCGGACAGCCGACGTGTGACGCCCCCTACGAGTACTATTCGGCGGTCGAATATCTCCGCAAGGCTCGGGAAGAGGTGGGAACCTCGGACTACGAAGCCGCCATCGAATATGCGCGCAAAGCGAGGATTTTTGCCAAGAAGGCCAGGGATATCGCTTTGAATCGAGACCAGGAGAGGGGGCGCTGATGCTGCGATCGCAGGCAACGTGGGGTTTGTGCTTCTGGCTCATCGCCTCGTTCGGCGCCGCAGGCGGCTGTACTCAGACCGCAAAGCTGCGCGGCGGTATCAAAACCACCGCAAAAAAGATCGAGCAGACCGAGCGCAATGGCGCCTATGTCTGTGCCCCTCAGCATCTCGCCGCCGCAAAAGC
>JAABTR010000519.1 GCA_011389755.1 Deltaproteobacteria bacterium
GGGCGGGAGGGCGCTCTAAAATCTCCGGGACCATCCGCGGCATCGCGGGCGCGGGGACCACTATCTTGGGTGTCATCTGTATCGAGGGGGTCCGTCACGTCCTCGAGCAACGGTCGGCGGCGGTCTCACGGACCAAAGTGGGGCGGTTGGAGACTTAGATGCCCTGCGGGTCAAAAGGCGCGAAGGCGCGCGTGATCTTGCTGACGCGCTATCCGAGGCCGGGACACGTGAAGACCCGCCTTTTCAGCGCCCTTGGCCCCCAAAAGGCCGCCGACCTGCAAAGACAAATGACAGCTCATGCGCTCGAGCAGATGCGCTTTTTGCGCCGGGAAAAGCACGTGGAGCTGGAGGTGCGATACTGCGGCGCCAAGCCGGAAGAGGCCAGGGCCCTGTTCGGCCAGGACATCATCGTCCGGGATCAGGGCGCTGGCGACTTAGGGGCCAAGATACTGCGCGCTTTCGAGGACGCCCGGCGTGAAGGGGTCGAAAAGGCGGTCCTGCTCGGCGCGGATTGCCCGGATGCGACGTGGGGCGTCTTAGCCGGCGCCCTCGAAGCGCTCACCGACGTCGAGGTGGTGCTCGGACCGGCGGCCGACGGGGGGTACTACCTCATCGGGATGAGATCCCCGCTGCCTCAGGTTTTTGAGGGGATGACGTGGGGTGTCGACACGGTCTACGAGGAGACGCTGCGGCGCATCAAACGTGTTGGGTCCACGTGGCGCGCCCTCAAAGTGTTGCACGACGTGGACCGTCCGGAAGATCTCCGGGTCTGGGAGCGGATAAGGTCGCTGACCGACTAATGGAAAAGGGCCACCTCCGGCCGGTAGATGATCTCCTCGGAAGGACCTCGGATCTTCTTGACGCGGAATCGAAAGTGCAGGGTCTCCGTCGCGATGCGGCCCCCGAAAGATGTCCGGTGACGCTGATTGCGCACCGCTGTGGCCACGCAACGCTCGAGCCCGGGGTGGCGGACCGTCGAGCGCTCGATGACGGCGGCGATGACGGTGCCGCTTGACGAGACCGCGTAGTTGATGTCGATGCTCCCGTGAACACTCGGGTGGCGTCGCAGGACGGCTCGGTAGCAGCCGCGTGCGGGGGCTTGGAGTTTTTCCTCTGCGGCCGATAGCGGGACCTCTTTGACCTTGGAGCCGGAGAAGCCCTGCCAGGATTCGTTGATACGGCGGGCAGCGAAATAAAGCCGGCTGTCCGGCGGGAGGCCGCGGGGCAGCGTTCGAGACATGAGCATCTCTATCATCCACGCTTCGCGCTCGTCCACGGCCACCCCGGCCAAGGTCGTCTCCTCGTCGAGGATCACGCTGCGAGACGAGGGGATGAGGAGGTTGAACCTCGCCGAAGCGAGGATTTCGTCCACCGGGTGCTTGCGACCGCTGATGGTCACGCCCACGCCGGTCTCCCTCAAGGAACGCCCCAAAGTGAGCAGAGAAGGGGAGTTGAAGGTGTAGGCGTCGCGAAACAGCTTGTCCTCGACCACGGCCGACGCGATCTCGTTGAGGGAGATGGGGGGCTTTGCGTAAGCTTCGCGTTCGGCATTGTAGATGGCGATGATGCGCTCGGGCAGCTCGTCGGGCGGGGTGTCGATCCCGCTGTCGCGGAGCCACTCGAGGGGGAACACCTCATAGTGACCGTCGCCGACCCAGATCGGCAAGAGCAAGGCGGTGCTTTTCCACTGAACGATGTCGCCGGCTTTTTCGTCGTACTCCATCGGCGTCGTGGTGATCTGGATCATGTGGCGCCCAGGTTCCAAAGGAGCCGGCGCGCGCACCATGAACAGTCCGCCTTTGATGGGATCGATGTCGACGACCTGCACGCGATCTTTGCCCCGGCTCATGAGGAACCTCGGATATCTGGGCTCGACGAGGAAGCGGCCGCGCAGGATGATGTCTTCTCCGGGTTCGAAGCGCGGCGTGAACGGCTCGATCTCGATTTGTCGTTCGACGATGACCACCGACTGGATCTGCCAGCCGCTCCTCGTGGGGACCCGGGCGAGCCCGAGCGCGTAGCTCACCTTGTCCGCAAAGGAGCGGCGCTGGACCCTCGAGGCGAACTTCGTCGCCAGGTAGGGGTCCAGCGTGTCGCTCGCGGCGGTGCGGCGGTGGGTCTGTAAGACATCGCCGACGCAGCCGGCCCGCCAGAGCAGGGCGTAGCGGACCAAGGGCGGCAGCCCCTTGTTTGTCGCGGCGAGCTCGGCCAACGGGTCCAGCCGCGGGTCGTAGATCACTTCGACGTTCGCTTTTAGGCTCAGACGCGCCGCTAGCGAGGACCCGGTTTCGAAGCCGGGCTCCTCGGCGAAGGGGGCGCGGTCATCTTTTTCGCCGGCAGGGACGGGCGGCGCTGAAGAGTAGAGCTTTGGAGGATGCCCCTTTTCGAGCTCTAACGCCGCGAGCATGTGGCCCCGGGGGCGAAACAAGAACTGCACCACGTAAAAAGCCCCCGAGCCGTCTTCGATGGGCGCAAAACCGAGGCCGAGGTGAGTGTACCTGTCGCTGAGAATGGGCAGCCGTCGCCAGGGCGACGATAGAGAAGACCGCGCAAACTGCTCCAGGTTTTCGAACCGGTAGCGCCTGACGCTGTGGTACTCGGGGGCGGCGCCCTCGGCGGCGAGGCGACGCGCGAACGGTGGCATGGCGACGTAGGGCCGGCGAGCGAGCTCCAGGGCGTGCTGTTCGGCGAGCTTTGAGGCGTCGTCGTGGAGCTCGAGGGCAGAGAGCCCCAGCCGAACCCGGGCGCGGTTGTAGCTCTTGGTGAGGACGGCCGGCCATTTGGAGCGCAGCCAGGGGTTGGGCTCGGGGGAGATGCGAAACGGTTCGGGCTCGTCCGGCTCGAGCTGCCCGACGTAGAAAGGCACCTCCACCAGGGTGTCGATGCTGTGAGGGCTGGTCACCGTGTTGATCTGGAGCCGGTAGGTGCCCATGTCGGACGGCGCCCGAACGAGAAGCGAGAACCGGCCTGCCCCGTCGACCTCGAGGGGGAGCGTCAACGTCTCGTTGGTCCCCACGGTCATGCGGAAGCTGGGGACCTCGTCAGCCGAAGGTAGGACCCCCGACAAAGATATCATCTGCCCCGGCGCGTAGCTTTTAGGCAGCGGATCGAGAGCCACGGCCCGCTCCACCACGAGGATGACCTGATCCCAGCGCATGGCGCCGGTCCGGACCCGGGCCACGCCGAACTGAAAATGGGCTCCGTCTTCGTCGAACTCCAGCGCGGTGCGCCGAAGCTCCTCGTCGAGAGACTCGAGCGCCGCTGAGCCGGCAGCCCAGGAGACGCTCGTGTCCGCGATTCGCCCGGCCACACCGAGCTTCCACAGGGCCCAACGTATGAAGCTGTGCTTGGGCGGGGCCTCATAGGCCGCCTGGGCGTGGGCCAGGGCGTGAGCCGCGGCTTCGACGCGGGGATCCCGTTCGAAGCGCGTGTACAGCTCCTTGCCCACGGAGGCGTGGAAACGGCGCGCCAGCGGCTCGGAGTCGGCGACGAGGCCGGCTAAGCGAAGCCGGGTTTGGGGATCTTCGTAGGCGTCGACGGCCGGACGCAAGTAGAGCATCGCCTCCGAAGGCAGCTCTGTTGGGCGAGGGGAGCGGCCGGCGCAGCCCCAAACGCCCATCGCAAGAATGATCAGCGCTGCCCGAAGCGCGGCGCTTTTTTGAATCGGTGGGGCGAAAAAAATACTCACATCTTTAAGATATGGTGCCTGACGCACCGATATCCAGGCAGGTGGTCCAGATTTTTGCTATCTACGAAGGAAACCTGGGCCCGTGACACGGAAACCTTTGGTCTTTGTCCGCGATTGGTTATTCATAATCTTTGGTGGGTCACCCTTCGACCAAGAGTAAAGTATGGGCACGAAAGGTGTCTGAGAGGAGATATGATGGGTCAGCTTCTTTGTGGGGTCATCGCCGCGGCGGCGGTCTTTTTTTTAGGTGCGTGTACAGGCGATGATGACGCCGCAAAGGACACCACCCAGGAGGCCGTCGACACTTCGACGGACGAGACCCGGGTTGTCGACACTGCGGTGGCGGCTGTCGACGAGGTGCGCGCCTTTCTAGGCGGCCGCTTCGCGGTGCTCGCCTATGTGGACTCGGGGCGCAGGGTGCAGATCGTCGACTACCGCGAAGAGGCCCCGGCTGCCAGGCCTCTGACGAACGATCTCGACTGCATAAACCCGTTGATATCGCCGGACGGCACCCGGGTGGTCTATAGCCAGGGCTCGGCCAACGGCCCCAAGACCATCAAGGTCGCGGATATCGCCACCGGTGAATCCGAAGTCATCGGCAGGTGGGACTTGGGCTTTTGGGCCCAAAGGGGTGATGAAGAGCTCATCATCCACTGCGACTGGTCGGATAAGGAGCAAAACGGGGCAGGCGGCAAGACTTACGAGACCACGCTCCTCGCGGGGTCTATCGAGGCTTTGGGGGACGCCGTGGAGATCCACGGTCGCGCCATGGACGGCGGGCCAAACGGCAGCCTCACGTGGCTCGGGCAGGTTTATAACAACCTGCTCGCCTACAACCTGGAGACCAAGGTGGAATATCCCACCGAGAAGTTTTTTCTGCTCGACGGGAGCGTGGCCGATCATCAGACCTGTAACGGCTCCATGGCGCCGGATGACTCGGCGCGCATGATGCTGCTGGCCATTCCTCACGACTACGTTCGCATTTTCTCCTACGCCCTTTCGACGGATCGTTTCGAGGAGACGACCCAGCTGAACCTTCCGGGGAACATGGCCGAATGGGAGTATCCGGAGTGGACGACCCACCCCGATTACTTTACGGCCGTGCTGCGCGGCACCGATCTCAAAAACCAGCTCTACGTGGGGCGCATCGAAGAAGGTTCTATTGTCCCCGATGCCATCCGGCTTGTTGATGACGATTATGCCAGCTACAGCCACCTGTGGGTTGCGCCTTGAGGCAGACTCTCGCGCGTCGAAATCGCACAGGCTCCGGATTGACGGGCGCGGACCGGCGCGCTAGTTCCGGTCTTAGGGTCCGGTACTAAAAAAAGCTGAGAGTGGGAGTTATGGAACAGGTAGTGAAGGCGGCTTTTTTCGACCTGGATGGAACGCTCTTGACGGTGAACAGCCTCGCCCTGTGGGCGAAGCGCGAGCACCGCCTCGGGAATATCTCGTTGAGGCAGGTGCTCGAAGGCAGCTACTACTCCACCCTGTACAAGTTTCGCGGCATCGACATCAACCGACTGGGCCGCAAGGCCCTGACCACGATCCGCGGGCTGCGCGAAGAACACTTCAAGCGCCGCCTCGAGCACTGGTTTTACAAAGAGCTCATCGACTACGTGGCGCCCGAGGGCATCAGCGCCATCGAGTCTCATCGCAGACGAAACCACGTCCTGGTTTTGTTGACCTCGGCGACAGAGCAAGGAGCCGAAATCGCGGCGAGGTACTTCGGTATCGAGCACGTGATCGCCACCCAATTCGAGCTCGTCGAAGGACGTTTCACCGGCGACGTCATCCATCCGATATGCTACGGCGAGGGCAAGGTGGAGCGCGCCATGCCGTTTGTAGAGAGGCACAACATCGACCTGAGTCGAAGCTACTTCTACACCGACAGCTTCACCGATCTGCCCATGCTCAAAACAGTGGGCAAACCCCACGCGGTCAACCCCGACTTCCGACTCAAGCTGGCTTCGAAGCGGGCCGGATGGCCCATCTTGGATTGGCGACGCTGAGGCTTCGAGGTCTCCCTAGGAGGCTCGTCCGGGACCGGGCTGCGAAGACCTCATCGGCGCGGGCCTTCCGCGTTGGGGGAGGCCTTTTTGTAGCGCTGGTTCGATTTGAGGGTCTTTTTGCGGATTCGGAACGTCTTCGGGGTCACCTCGATGAACTCGTCTTCGGCGATGAACTCGATGGCCTGCTCAAGGGAGAGCCTTCGCGGTGGGGACAGCACCACATGGTCGTCTTTTCCGGAGGCGCGGATGTTCGTGAGCTTCTTTTCTTTTGTCGGGTTGACGTCGATGTCGTTGGAGCGGGCGTGCTCGCCGATGACCATGCCTTCGTAGACCCGGTGGGAGCCTCCGATGAACAAGATGCCCCTGGGCTGAAGGTGGAACAGGGCATAGGGGGTCGCCGTGCCCTCCCGGTCGGCGACGATGGAGCCTGTGCGACGGGCCGCGATGGGGCCCTGCCA
>JAABTR010000520.1 GCA_011389755.1 Deltaproteobacteria bacterium
CGGTCAAGAAGATCGCCCTCATCGGAACGCCCATACAGATCGCGCTGACCCTCGGGCTCGGCGTGGGCATCGGCTACTCTTTCGGCTGGGAATGGAAACACGCCGTCTGGCTCGGCGCCTGCATCTCATTGTCGAGCACCATGGTCATCCTCAAGACCCTGATGAACCAGGGGTGGCTCGGGACGCTGTCGAGCAAGGTGATGATCGGCATGCTCATCGTGCAGGATCTGGCTGTGGTGCCGATGATGATCATCCTCCCGCAGCTCAACGACCCCGCGGTGGGGTTACCCGCCCTCGGCGTCGCCGCCTTGAAGGCGGGGGTATTCATCGCGGCCATGGTGCTGCTCGGCACCCGGCTTCTGCCGCGCCTCATGGAGCACATCGCCAAGCTGGGCTCGAGGGAGCTCTTTCTCTTGGCCATCACCGCCATCGGCCTGGGCATCGGCTATGTCACTCACCTGGTGGGGCTGTCGTTCGCCTTCGGCGCCTTCGTCGCGGGGATGGTCCTGAGCGAGTCGGATTACGGACACCAGGCGCTCAGCGACATCATCCCCCTGCGGGATCTCTTCGGGCTGCTCTTCTTTTCCTCGGTGGGCATGCTCCTCGACCCCGCGTTCTTGATGGATCACTTCACCCAGGTCATCGTTTTGGTCCTCGCGGTCGCCCTCGGCAAAGGCCTCATCTTCGCGCTGTTGTCGAAGCTCTTTCGCTACGGCAACGTGATCCCGCTGGCCGTGGGGCTCGGCATGTTCCAGATCGGCGAGTTCTCTTTCGTGCTGGCGACCGTGGGCGTCTCGACGAAATCGATAAGCCACGAGGTCTACTCCCTGATCTTGACCGCCGCCATCATCACCATGGCCATAACCCCTATCATTTCGGGCCAGACCGCGCGGCTGTACTCGCTGCGGAAGCGTTTTTTCAAACACGAACGCCTCGAGACGCTCAACATCCCCGAGCAAGGTCTGCGCAATCACGTGATCATCGCCGGCGGCGGCCGCGTCGGGATGCAGATCGCCAAGGCCCTGCATCGTCTGGCGCTGCCGTCGGTGATCATCGAACTCGATCAGCGGCGCGTCAAAAAAGCCAAAGACGCGGGCATGCCGGTGGTCTACGGAGACGCCGGCCACGAGATCGTCCTCGAAGCGGCGCAAATAGGCGCCGCCCGCCTTCTCGTCGTGACCGTTCCGGACATGGTCACCTCCCGGTCCATCATCGTGCACGCCAGGGGCCGCAACAACGACGTCGCGGTGGTCGCGCGGGGCGCAGACCCGAGCTTCTTGCCCATTTTCGTAAAGATGGGCGTCACCGAGGTGGTGATCCCCGAATTCGAGACCAGCCTTGAGATGATCCGAGAAGTCTTGCTGCACCTGCGCATGCCTATCCCCGAAATTCAAAACCTCGTGGAATCGCTCCGACAAGAGCTCGTCTCGATGACCAAAAACGGACCCAAGCCAAAAACCCTCGGACAGCTGCGTTCGGCCGAGCATCAGTTCGAGCTGCAGTGGGTGCTCCTGGGCGAAGACAGCCCGCTCGCGGGACAGACCCTCGGGGACACCGACATCCGCAAGAAGACCGGGGCCTGCGTCGTCGGCATCATCCGCGACGAATCCCTCGAGCCCAACCCGGACGCGGGGTTTCGCTTCCAATCAAACGACCTGATCGCCACCATCGGCACAGGCCGGGCCCGCGAGGAGTTCCAAGCCATGGCGGCCCCGGCGAAGCTCTCGCAAAGCCGCCCCCTAAACCTGGAAGCAGAGCCGGCCCCCGAAGCTCAGTCCACGTAGCCGAGCGCCCGCAGGCGACCGAGGGTCTCTTCATCGAGGACGACCTCGGAGCCTGTGGTCTGGTTGCCCCCTCCCCCACCGGTCGCGGTCAATTCCGCGGCGCGGATGGGGTGTGCGTTGTGAAAAGACGCCATGGCGTCTCGCAAGGCTCCGAACGCGATGGGGTAGCGCTGCGCCACGTCTCGCACCTCTGCGGGGTCGTCTGCGAGGTCGTAGAGATCGTAGAACAAGTCGTCGAGCATCAGTTTGAACCTGCCCTTGGTCACCGCCACCCTCGCCTTGCTGAGCGACTCGCTGAACACAGCCCCGCCCCAGGCCGCTGGGGTGCGATGGGAGCTGAAAAACGAGACGCCGTCGATATCCTCGGGGGCCTCGACCCCGAGCAGGTCCAGCAACGTGGGCATGAGATCGACCATGGAGAACGGTTCTCGAATCACCGCCGACACAGGGACATCGGTGGACACGCTCACGAGCAGGGGCACATCTGTCAGCTCACCGTGCAGCGACTGGCCGTGACCGTAAGATCCGTGCTCGGCGAACTCCTCGCCGTGATCCGACGTCAGCACGAACACGGCGTCGCGGAGCCATCCGCGCGCTTCGAGCCAGTCGTAGAGACGCTCGACCTCGCTGTCCGCGTACGAAACCTCAGCCGCGTATTGACGCAGCAGGAGGCGCCGGCTCTCTTTGTCCACGACGGCCTTGTTGGCTGACGCGGCCCTCACGAGCTCCACCGTTGTCTTCGCCGGGATCCTGGGGCACCCTGCGCGGGCCCTCGTGCACAAAAAAGCGTCCGGCGGATCGTACGGTGCGTGGGGATCGACCAGGTGCAGGTAGACCATGTGGGGGCTGTCCACGCGCTGCCCGCTCAGCCAATCGATGACCGCGTCCACGGCGCCCGCGGCTCGCTCCGGGCGTCCTTGACCGCTCAAAGACACAAACTCGCCAAACCCCTTGTCGAAACCGAAGCGGGGACTGATATAGCCGTTGGTCGAAAACGCCGCCGTGGCCCAGCCGCTCGCGGCCAGCACCTCGGGCAGCAGCGTCACATCCGCCGGAAGAACGGCCTCGTGGGTCACGGCGCCGTGGCGACGCGGGTGGAGCCCGGACAAGATGCTCGCCATGGCGGGCTTGGTCCAGCTGTCCGGCGCCGTGGCCCGCTCGAAGACGTAAGACGATCGCCTCAAGGCAGCGGCAAAGGGCGCAGCCTGCGCTCGCCGACCGGTGAAGTGATCGCGCCTTAAGGTGTCTATAACCACGACAAAGAGGTGACGAGGGAGCTCGACCGGTGTCTCGATGGGGAGCGCAGGCCGACGGGCCACAAGGCGAGCTCTCTCGACAAGGACGTCACCGCCCCTCGCCCTAAGCGAGATCACGACCGCTTTGTCCGCGAACTTAGGATCGACATCCCCCCACCAGGTCGCCAGCTCACGGGGCGACAAGAGCTCGACGTGCCGAGCGCTGCCCTCTTCGTCGGACTGCAATCCCCACTCCAAGGCCCCCTGTCCGGACTCCGACCTCGCCGCCAGCTCGATGCGAGCCTCCGCCGGCACAAAAGCGCGAAAGTGGATCGCCTCGCCTTCGGGCAAAAACACGCCTTCTCTCGGTGACCAGACGGTCAAACCTTTGGACTCCAGGCAGTCTTCGCTGCCCACCGCGATCCGGCTCAGCAGCAGCCCGGCCTGCCGGGGCTGCGCCTCCTGCAGCGGCGACCGCTTGATGATCAGCTCGCTCAGCCCCGGCACAAATTCGCTCCGCAAGGCAATAGAGACCGTCTCGAACTGGGTCTCGGAAAAATCCACGGCGCCTTGATACTCTCCGTTGAGCGTCAGCTCGACTTCGCCGAAACCCTCAGACATGCCGCGCAGCAAGAGGTGGGTCGCAGGCACGTCCCCACGAGGCAGTTCGAAAACCACATGACCGCCGCTGCCGTGCAAGACCTGACAGGTGCCGCCACCATCGCTGCGACGGACGTTGCTCCATCGCTGCTTGCCCGGATCGACCACGTGCCCCGAGATGCCGTCGCCCCTCAGATCGATCTGCACGCGGCACCGGGGGGTGCTGCGATACGCCAAGCTGCGCTCTGCGAGCAGGTCGCGCAGGAGCCTCGTGTCGCGCTTTTGAACCTTCGCGTCCTCCAAGGTGGCAAAAACGTCACCTCGCCGCGTCCCCGCACCATCGCAGCCGATGGCAAAACAAACGAGCAGAGGTATTAATAAACTTTTTCCGAGTCGGCCCACCGAGATCACACAGACCGATGAATGGGAGGCATCCAACGTCTCCTTGTACGGGTCTCGAAGGGCCGACCTGGATAAAAAACCGCGCACGCGCCCCACAAGGCGCGGGGGATCGGCACCGGACCCGACACATAAAAATAAAAGCACTGCCCCCTGGGGCGG
Source organism: Deltaproteobacteria bacterium (assembly GCA_011389755.1). GTDB lineage: Bacteria > Myxococcota_A > Polyangia > JAAYKL01 > JAAYKL01 > JAABTR01. Next base: position 4,181 of record JAABTR010000520.1, read on the forward strand.
TCAAGTGCCCACCCGCACGACTCGGGCATTTTTTTTGGCTCTAAAACGTCAAGACGGCGTTGAACCCAAAACCGCCTCGGTGAAAAACCGGCAAAAACCGCAGGTTCGCCAGCGCCCTCGGGAAGAGGCCGTTTTCGGCGGCGTCGTGCAACGCGGGGACGGCAAGCCCCATGGCGCTGCCCACCGCCGCGCCGACGAGGACATCGCTCCAAAAGTGCTTGCCGGCCAGCACGCGGAGAACCGCCGTGCTGCTCGCGACCAGGTGGCTGGCCGTCCAGACCAATGCGATGAGGGGGCTTTTCCGGTGGCGTTTGGAATACAGATAGCTAAACGCCGTGGCCATGGAAAAGGCGATGGACGTGTGCCCCGAAAAAAACGACAAAGACGCCTCGGTCGCTCCGCGCTCGTCCCCTGCGATCCGCGGATCGTAGGCGTAGGGGCGGGCGCGCCTCAGCATGAACTTGACCATGTTGGTCACGAGGAAGGTGGCCGACAGGGTCTCCAGCAAGATCCAGCTGTCTCGCCGCAGCCCGGGCCAGCGCTCCGGGTCGCCGGGCTCCCCGGTTATTGCGCCAATAAAGCCGACCACGTGAGGCAGAATGAGGGACGCGGACAGCAAAACGTCGGATCCGGAGGCGCCGACCTTCGAGCGATTCCCGATGACGGTGCGGTCGAGGGGGTTGAGCCTGTTGGGGTCGAGCCTTGAGATCTCGGGACCCAGGCCCACATCGTACTCGACAAAGGTCGGAGCCGTCGCGATCATCATGCCGGACAAAATGAGCGACGCGTTCAGGCTCGTGGCCTGCTCGTAGGTAAACGGGAGATCGACCTCGAGAACGGGCCCTTTGTGATGAGACCGGTCTGTCTCATCAGAGTCGGCCGAATCCGCGTCGACCTGGACTCCCGGTCCGCCCACCTGCATCGAGGTGGATCGCGGTTCCGGGGGGCCCATCTCACCCCCGGCCGCCTCGTGGGCCGGGTGCATAAGGACAATCGCCGCAAAAATGGCGATGTAATAAAACTTCTCGTTCACTGTTTTCGGCCTACCATCTCTTGATAAATATGTAAGACGACGCGACCGGCATCAACGACTCAAAAATCTTTTGTGTGAATTCTTATACGCGACTGAATGCATGTGCCCGAGCAGACAGCCCAGACATTATCGGTCCGTGGCGACCGAGCTCACCCCGCCTCCCAGGCTACGGAAGGGGGTCGGACCACCTCCTGTCGAGCCGCTCGAGCCCGACAAGCGCGAGCCCCCTCGCCGGCCCCAGGTCGTACAGGTGCACGGCGACCGCCCGCGCCCGGTCCGAGGCCGAATTCGATATCACCTCAATTTCGACGACCGCGTATCGAAGAGGATGGTCCGGCGGTGCGCCCTTCGGGGCCAGCTCGGCCGGGCGGGCAGAGCTCCAGGGCAGATGAAAACAGATGGGATCGCCCGCTTTGTTTGCTTGCGAGACCGCGTCCGCCAGGGGGATGTCGAGATCGCGGCCGCCGTAGAGCCGCGCCTCGTAGGTGACGTCCCTCGGCGCCACCAGCTCGTGCCGCACCGCGAGATCTTCGAAGCACAGGCGCTGGGGGGCGGCGCCCTGCAATCTAAACCCCGCCAGAGGCACGTACCGAGTCAAATATTCGCGCAAAATGCGGTCTCGTCGCTCGATGAGCGCCCGAACCAAAAACTTCTCGGCGTCCTCGGGCAGGCGGGCCGTCGCCACCAGGACGCGCAGGTGCTCGTTCGTGAAACGGCTTATGATCCGCACCATCCAAAGGGCGTCCCGCCAGGTCATGCGCTCGAAGGCGGGGTTTGGATAGATCGGCCGCCACCTGGACGCCACGAAACCCTCCCAGCCGAAGTAACCGAAGATGTGCCCCTGCTCGGAGAGCTCGGCATCGAACCAGGGCCTATCCAGCGTGCCGAGGGTCACCGCGTCGACGAAGATGTGCTCGACA
>JAABTR010000521.1 GCA_011389755.1 Deltaproteobacteria bacterium
GTCGTCCGCGTGGCCGTGGTGGGCGCTCCCGGCTCTGCCGACGTCGCATCCGTCATCCGGCACCTCTCGGCGACCGGAGATTACGCCGCGGCCTTGGCCGAGCCCGACGAGCTTCTACAGCAAAAAGAGCCTCCGGACGTCGTCGTCGCCGTGGCGTGCGGTGGGCATTTAACGCCTCAAAAACTGACCGAGCTGGCGAGCCGGGACGTGCCGCTCTTGCTCCTCGAGAGCGGCGGCTTTACCTGCTCCCGCGCTGTGGGTCTCGTCTGGACGGCCCTTGCCGAGAGCCGCAACGCAAACGTCACCCGGGGGCCACGGGGAAAAAACCGCATGGTGCGCCTGCTCGGCGATTTTCCTCGCATCTCCGGCTGGCCGGTGCGCCTGTGGTCCGTGTCCGAGTGGCAGCTCACCCCCTACGCCGCGCCCCGGTGGTACACCACTGACGGGCCGGCGGATGTCCTCGCCATATCCGCGTCCCGGCGGCCGATCACCGCCTTGGGCGCCGATGATGTACACGCGTGGGGGCCATTGGGCTGGAGGCTCTTCGACCTCCTCCTCGACGAATTGGCGCCGGTGGGACCCCAGCACGCCGGTCTGCACGATCTGGGACGCGCGCTCGAGCGCAGCGAGCTCGAAGAGACCATCTCGTTGCTCGATTCGTCCGTGGAGAGGGAGGAGGTCATCGCGCTGGTCTTCGAGGCGGTGCTGCGCTGGAACCTCTACGAGTTGGTCCCGTGGCTCGAGAGGCAGCTGGCAGACCGGGGTTTTGCCGGGACCCTGTCTTTGCCGCTGGAATCGATCGGGACCACCTTGGCTCCCCGCTTCGAAGACGACGTGGTCACCGAAGGATCCTTAAGCCCAAAGCCGCCCGAGGAGCGCTGGATGATAGGCGCCCACTTAGGCGGATCGGTTCCGGACTTCGCCCGGTGGATAACCGGCGCGGATCTCGGGATAGGGGCGAAGCTTCTGGGCGAGACCTATCTCTACCTGGGAGACACCGTCCCGGGCCGCAGCCACTTGCCCGTCGAGACCTCTTTTTTCGACAGACTCCAGCCGTGGAGCGCCGCCGCCGTCACCCAGCGCGGTGAGCTTTCGGGCTGCGAAGCGACGCACGGGGTCTCGCCGGAGTGCAACGACGGGATCCTCGTCCTCGACGACGGCCCCACCGACCCGTGGCAGCGCAACCGGTTTGTCGTGCTCGAAGACCGCGATCCACGGCTGTTCCGCCCGCTGGCGCTCGAGGGGATCCACTCGAACCAGTCCGTCGGTCTGTGGAGCCCGGCGGCGAACGACTACAGCATGCCGTTCAGCGTGCCCACCGGCGCCGTCACCATCCCCGCCGGCCAGACCGATCTGGGGGTCGAAGGGCCCGTCATCGCGCTGTGGTACACGACCCACTGCGCGAACGAGCGGACCGCCGCCGCCTGGCTCGGCTGCTCCGTCGACGGGGTCCGCTTTCGACCGTGCCGCGCCCCCGACACCGCCGCAAAGCGTCAGCCCGGGCAGCTGGAGCGGATTCCCTACCACCCCTTGAGCTTCGGGGACTTCGGCAAGGAGGTCTACCGCTTCTTGTTCGAACAGATAGAGCCTCCCGAGCTCTCCCTGAGGACCCCCCCGGTCTTCCCCTTCTCCCGTGACAAGTTCTTGAAGGTCGCTCCTGTGTGGCTGGATCGCGAGCTGCTGAGCCGCCTCGAGAGCCCGCCGCCGTCGCGAAGCGGCCGGGGGCTGCTCCTCTTCGGGACGGGCCTGCCGCACCGCTGCAGCGCCGTGCACATGGCCTTTATCGACGCCGCTGATTTCGGGACCGGGGATGAGATCCTCTACTATCGTGAGGGCGAAGACGGGCGCGCGGTCTGGACCACGTCCGAACGGGACGCCTCGCCCCTCGGGGTACCGCCGCGTTGCCTGAAGACCCGCGACGAGTTCGACCGCCACTACATCGCGGACACCTGGGACGACGTCCAGACCGTTGGGTTCTCCGTCTACTATTCGCTCGCCCGAGCGACCCTCGACGACATGATCGCCGCGTGCGCCCCGGGCTGCCCTCCCGGGCGCATCGACCTGCGCTCTTTGGGGCTCACCAACGGCGCCGAGGATCGCCGGCGCGCCGCGGCGACCATCGCCACCTTCGCCCTCATCGCCGGCAATGAAGAGTTCTCATTCGGCTACCCCCGGCGCGCCGCCTTCGGCGAGATCGCCGTCGCGCTCGACCGCGAGTCGGGCACCATCGTCATGATGTCCAACCACCACCGGGATCGGGACGAAGACCTCGAGCCCTTTTTCCGAGACATCGGCGCTGAGCGGGGCCGCCCCCACGTCGATGTCACCACCGCCGCGGCCGCCCGGATCGCCGAGGCGTTTCCCGCCGAGGCGCCCTTCGAACCCACCGAAGAGAATGTCGCCTTTTGGACACGGGCCGCCAAAGCCATCGACGCGGCTCGGCTGGGCCCAGACGGCTGGATCGACCTCGACTTGGAGCGACTCGAGGACGCCGCCCTCAGTCACTACGACTGGAACTCATCTGAAATCTGGTGGTACGCCGCGCCCCTCGAGAACCCCGAACAGCTCACCGAGCAAACGAGCCCCAGCGGCCACTCGACCCACCTGGGCTACGGCGCCTACTTTCTCCCCGGCCAGACGCGGATCACGGCCCATGGGGAAAGTCACCGCTTGAGGTTCGGTCACCTCATCTCCAAGTGGAACGGCCCGGCGCTGCCCGGAGTCTACGGCGTTTACTCCACGCACAGCGAAATACCCTGCGAGCGGCTTCCTTGGAACAGTGACGCGTGCCGATAATCACGATCCCTAGCGCGGGGGTTTGACGGGTTTCGGGATGGGGCGGCCGGGCGGCTCTTCCCGGTCCTCGGGATCGACCTTCTCGGATTCGACGACATGGCCTAAAGGATCGCCCCGGCTGTAGACCACCGATCTGACACCGGGCCGCGCCTCGCGTCGGCCGCTGGTTCGGTCCCTTCGTTCCCAGGCCACCCGATCCACGGTGGTGTGATCCACCACGGCGCGCACCCCCATGATGTCGGTGAGGAGCTTTTGAGCTATCTCCTTTTCATCCTCGCTGGGCAAGACCCCGTCGAGGTAGACGACTCCGCCCGAGACGCGGACCCAGAGCTCTTGACCATCGATGCGCTCATCCTGCCGCAGCCGGTCCGCCACCTCGGAGGCCACTGTTTCGTCGGGCAAACCCTCGTAATCGCTCTCGAACCCAAGAGACTCGAAGATACGCGAGGGGGCCGGGGGCGGTTCCTCTTCCCGGGACTCGAGCCTCTCGGCGCAGTGGATGCAAGCCCGCGCCTCGGGGACGGCGTCGAGACGGGGAACCCCGATGGACTCGCCGCAGATCTCGCAGACACCATACGCGCCCACGGATATCTTCGCGAGGGCGAGGTCGATGAGCTCCAGGTGGCCCATGTCTCTTTCGTCGAGCCGGTTCAGGGTGCTCTCCATCCGCAGGTTCTGAGCGGACTCTTCAACCTCTGTCTGAGGCTCCTCGAGCTGTGCCGATTCCTCGTTGACCCTGCCTAGGTTGTCGAGCACGGCGCGCCGCGTCTCTAGCAGCTTGTTTCTCAATCGACGTATGTGGGTATCCTTCATTTCCGACCTCCTACAGCCAGTCGGTGATTTCTTTATGCGCAACCACGATTTGTAGGAAAGCAATTACCGATCCAGGCCGAGGGCCCCTCCATCGGGATGGGCGCAGGCCTGAAGCCCTTGGGCCCAAGGGCCGCGCGGGGCCGAACCGATCACTTCGGCGTGTCCTGCCGCTGAAGATCGCGTCTGGTAAAGCGGGATAACGAAAGAGGTCGTCACACGAAATGAGGCTCGCACCGGAAGGGGACGCCCCTTTTGAAGCGCCCCCCTACTAGCTCTAGCTCACCTTGTCGCCGGGGCGCAGATCTCCTTTGAATGTGGCCGTGCAGAGGCGGTCGGTGCCGCCGCCTCCGGCGAGCACCATCCCCTCGGAAAAGCCGAACTTCATCTTGCGGGGCTTTAGGTTGGCGACGACGATCACGTGGCGGCCTTCGAGCACGGCCGGTTCCGGATAGGCGCTGCGGATCCCCGCGAACACCTGCCGGGGTCGCTCCTCGCCGATGTCGACCATGAGGCGCAGGAGCTTGTCCGCGCCCTCCACGAGGGAGGCCTCTCGCACCACGCCCACCCGCAGATCCAGCTTTGCGAAGTCTTCGATGGCGATCTCCTCGCCGATGGGCTCGAAGTCGCCGCGAACCGGGGCCGCGCCCGCCGCCTCGGCGGTGGCTCGCGCCGCCTCGGCCTCGGCCTCGGCGCTGACCTGCTCGAGCTTCTTCTCGTCGATGCGGGGGAACATCCGCGGGACGTCCCCGAGAATGTGACCGGCGGTTAGCCCGCCCCAGGCCGTGAGCTGATCCCAGGGTACGCTCCCGTCGGTGGGGCGCTCGTCCCCGAGGTAGTCGAGGATGGTCCGCGTGGTGCGCGGCATGATGGGGTGAAGCAGAATCGAGGCGATACGAACGACCTCGAGCCCGGTGTACAGCACCCGGTCGAGCTCCTCGGCGCGGTCTGGATCTTTCGCCAGTTTCCAAGGGGCCGTGGTGTTGATGTAGTTGTCCGTGGCTCCTAAAAGCCCTCTAATCTCCTCCACCGCCAGGTGGAAATCGCGCTGCTCGAAGTGCTCCGGGTACCTCTGGGCCACCGTGGCGGCTTTGTCGATGAGCGCCTCCTCGGCGCCTGTGACCTCTGGGACGGGCCGAATCGCTCCGCCGCGGTTCTTCTTGCAGATGGAAGAGACCCGAGACAAAAGGTTACCGAGCCCGTTGGCCAAATCCGAGTTGTAGCGCTCCACGAACAGCTCGTAGGTGAAGCTCGAGTCCCGGCCGAACTTCATCTCTCTGAAAAAGAAGTACCTGAGGTTCTCGATGCCGAAGTGGCGATCGAAGCTCCCCGGGCGCACCACATTGCCCAGGCTCTTCGACATCTTCGAGTCGCCGGCGAGCCAGTAACCGTGGACGTCGAGCTGCTTGAACAGCGGGATGTCCGCGGCCAGGAGCATGGTGGGCCAGTAGATGGCGTGGGTCTTGAGGATGTCCTTTGCGATGACGTGATTGCACGCGGGCCACAGCGCGTCGAACAGATCCTCGCCCTTGGCGGTCTCTTTCACCGCCGAGACGTAGTTGAGCAGCGCGTCGAACCAGACATAGGTCACGAAGGCGTCGTCGAAGGGCAGCTCGATGCCCCACTCGAGCCGGCTCTTGGGCCGAGAGATACAAAGCGGCTCCAAGGGCTGCTTCAGAAAGGACAGCACCTCGTTGCGAAAGCGCTCGGGCCGGATCCAGCCCGGGTTGGCCTCGATGTGCTCGATGAGGCGGCCTTTGTACTTCTCCATGTTGAAAAAGTAGTTGGCCTCTTTGACCTCCTTGGGTTCCACCTCGTGGTCCGGGCACTTGCCGTCCTTGAGCTCGGTGGCGGTGAGGTAGCGCTCGCACCCGACGCAGTACAGACCGGCGTACTCGTCGAAATAGATATCGCCTTTGTCTTTGACCCGCTGCAGCACCTCTTGCACCAGCGCCTTGTGGCGCGGCTCGGTGGTTCGGACAAAGTCGTCGTACGCGATGCCGATATCCTGCCAGGTGCTGGCGAAGAGGTCGGAGACCCGGTCCACGTACTCTTGAGGCTCGATCCCGCGCTTTTGAGCCGCCTGCACGATCTTCTCGCCGTGCTCGTCGGTGCCGGTCTGAAAATACGCCCGATCCCCCATCATCTTGTGATAACGGGTCAAGACATCGACCAAAATCGTGGTGTAGGAGTGGCCGATGTGGGGCTCTGCGTTGACGTAGTAAATCGGCGTGGTCAGATAGACGGTGCGACCCATGGACGATACCTCCGAATACGAAAAAGGCGGCCAGAAATGCCGCCTTTTTTTCGGGTGTGTTGCAAACTTCGTGCGGGTGGCGGGGGGGAGACTTGAACTCCCGACCTGAGGGTTATGAATCCTCCGCTCTAACCACCTGAGCTACCCTGCCACGTCGGGCTCGCAGTAACGAGCGAAGCTTTCCTTAAAGGAAATCGGCTCCGAGGTCAAGACCTAATCAGGGCGAGAC
>JAABTR010000522.1 GCA_011389755.1 Deltaproteobacteria bacterium
AGGCGGCCCAGTCGAACTCGGCGGCGAGCAGCTTTTGCAGCCCCGCGAACAGCGCCGTCAGCGCGACCATGCCGAAGAATCCCTTCCAGGTCTTGTTATCCCCGAAGAGGCGCCGGCCGTCTTTGAGAACCACTCCCGCGTCCATGGGGTTTTTCAGCGCCGACAAGACGGGCAGCTTCACAAAAACCATATTGAAGACCCCGGCCAAAATCACCGGAAGCATCAAGTAGATGAGCTCTCCAATCCCGTGCATAGCGGTCCCTCTTCAGATGATGGTGACGTGCCCGCGGTTGCCGTCGAGGCGAACCCGCTGCCCGTCTTTGAGCTTCGATGTGATTTCGTCGACGGCCAAGACCGCGGGGATCCCGTATTCCCTGGCTATCACCGCGGCGTGGGACAAGACGCCTCCGGTCTGGGTCACCACCCCGGAGATGGTGCCGAAGACCGGGGTCCAGCCCGGATCCGTAAACCGCGTCACCAGGATATCGCCCTTTTCGAGCCGCTGGGTGTCGTCGATGTCGCGGATGACCTTGGCGATCCCCTCCACGACGCCGCCGCTGCATGCAATTCCTCGAAACGCGCTATCCGACTCTTCGGCTTCTTCGCGCCGGGTGTCGAACCCGATATCCGCGGGGTTGCCGTAGTTGCGGAATGAATCGTAGTAGAGCCTGTTGTGGGCGATCTTTTTTCTGGCGTCCGTGGGCGTCATCTCTTGGCGAAGCAGCGCGATGAGGTCGTCCACCGTCATGAAAAAGACGTCGTCCGGGGCGTCGATGACCCTCTTGGTCATCAAGCGGCTCGCCACCTCAAGACAGACCCTGCGGATCTGATGGTACATTTGCGTCGAGTAGTCCCGAAGCTCCTCCCGCCACCACAAAAAACGCCTCATCTGCTCGAGCTTGTCGCTCATCTTCTTTCGCTTGCGCTTCGGTAGGCTCTCGAGCAGGGCGGTCTTCTCCTGCTCGAACTGACGAACCTGCCTTTCGTTGAGGCCCTTGGGATCGTGCCCGTCGTCCAACTTGAGAAGACGCTTTAGACTTTCGATGCAAAAGCTCGAATCTTCTGCATAATTCGGCGTGGTAATATCCAGCTCACGCGTGGAGTGGTAGCCGTACTTTTCGAGGTATTCGGCGAGCCCGGCGAGCTCACCGCGGCCCGGCTGCTCCTTTAAGTGCCTGGCGATCTCAAAGGTGGACGCGCCTTCCCAATAGGCCGCCGCCGACGCGTCGGCGAGGATCTTGCGACTTATCGACCACAGCTCGTAGTTGGGTCTCATGTGGGACAGATTCTCGAGCCCGATGACCAGGTTCAAAAAATCGGCTTTTGGAGCGGCTTTTTGGAGCGACTCTTTAAAAAGGGTCTGGATGTTCGAGTTGTCATAGATGTGCTCGAAGTATGAGGACTCGACCCGCCAGTAATCTTCTCGGATGAGCTGCTCGTAGAGGTCGAACAGCTCGGCATCGAAGAGCTTCTCGACCTGTGTCCCGCCCAACTCTTCGAGGCGTTCGCGGGCCCAGACAACGTGCCTCTCATTGTGCTGCAGCCGCGCCGCGAAGGACTCGCGCAGCGCCGACAGGACCTTGAGCCCCCGCAAGACGGTCGCCGGGGTGAACCGGGTGACCCGCCCTTTTCCTTCGTAGCCGACCTGGATCCCCAGATCCTCGTCGAAGTGCCGCTCGACGAAACCCGGAACCCGCGCGGCGCAGTCCTTGACGGCCCCGGCGTTCCAGTAGGGGCGGCCGAAGAACATGTCACCCCAGATGACATCCTCTCCCCCGACCAAGAGCTTGGTGTCCCGCAGATATCCGGGCATGGCCCGCTCCCAGATGAAGTCGTACAAAGACCACATCATGGGGCTGCAGACCCTGGAGGAGACGCCGCCGTCCTTGAAATCCGCCGTGGTCCACTGGCCCTGTATTCCAGTCAGCTGGATAGAGGTGATGGGGCGCGCCTGGACGATGTAGAACGCTTGAGAGTCCGCCACCCACTCGATGTCCACCGGATAGCCATAGCCCGCCTGAACCCTCAGCGCTGTCTTGCACAGCTGCTCGAGCTCGTCTTCGCTGAGCACGGGCCGCCTTGAGGTGTCCTCGTCGAGCTCGACCTTTTCGGTGTGCCCCGCCGCTGCCGGGATGATCGATATCTTCTTGTGTGCCACCCGGCCGCTTATCTTGCGCCCTTCGTACCAGTCGTAGACCGCGTTGTCCGGTGTCACCTCCCCTCCCACGAGAGCTTCCCCGAGGCCGAAGCACGCCTCCACGAGCATGTGGGTGTCGTTTCCCGTCGTCGGATCCACAGTGAACACCACGCCGCTTCGCGCGGCCTGTACGAGCTCTTGCACCACCACCGACATGCGCACGTCCCGAAACGGGATCTCCTTCATCTTGCAGTACTCGTACACGCGCCGCTCGAACAACGACGCCCAACAGACCTTCACGGCGTCGACCACGTCCTCGAGCCCTTTGGCGTTGAGCACGGTGGAGTATTGGCCGGCAAAGGAAGCGCCGTGGAGATCCTCCTTGGTCCCGCTGGAGCGCACAGCAAAGGCGCAGCCTTCGAAGGCCTCGAGATTTTCTTGTATTTGAGCCGCGAGCGCGGTGGGAATCTCTCCCTCCCGAACGCGGGATTGGGCCTCTTTGAGGATCTCCGCGGTCCTCTCGTCGTGGGCCGCCTCCAGCTCCTCGTAGACGCCCGTGAGCTCCAGCGCCTCGAGGTAATCGTCGAGGGCGCTGGCAGAGACGCAGAATCCGTCCGGCACGCGAACGCCGAGCCTCATCAGCTCGACGAGCGAGTAGGCCTTCTTCCCGACCTGGTCCTCGAAATTGTTGGCACCGTCTTGCGCGAGCCGGCTGAGTCGATCAATCATCCTAAAAGCTCCGCTCTGTCTTGGCCCGGGCCAAGGCGAACCCGTGCTTCTTGGCGATGCCCGCGATCTCGTAGACCTGAGATTCGTTTATGGGGCCGTAGCTGTAGTGCCCCCGGCGCTTTTCCAGCCCGAGCAGGAGCGTCTCGCTCAGACAGGCGAACAAGACGCCCGGCTCGAGCGGTATCCCGGCGACACAAAGCTCGGGGTTTCGGGGCAGCCGCACGAGCCCCCCTTGTATGACGGTGACATCCGAGCGCTGTTCCAACACGGACCGGTGCACGTCCGCCGGCACAGAGATATCGTTGATGACCACCGGGCCTTCGCTCAGAAGCTCGGGGAAGATGATCGGATCCTTTTGGTTCGTCGCCGTCAAAACGACGTTCGCCTTCTTGAGCTCCTCGATATCCGTGGTCACGCGAATGGGCGGCTCGAGGCGGCTGTGCGCTTCGGCCAAGCGCCTTATGGCCCTGCCGAAGGACGGGTGAGAAGCCTCATCGCGCAGGTCTTCGAGCCCCTTCATGTCCCGCAAGACCGCGGCCACCCCCTCCAGGCGGGTCTCCTTTGAGAACAGAGCGCGCTTCGCCGCGTACGCGTAGATATCTTCGGCGATGTGCTCGAGCTCCGCTTGTGTGCGCGCTGTGCCTATGAGGATGAGCTGCGGGACCTTCACGGCGAGGATCTTGCTGTTGGTCTGACCGATATTCCCAGCGGCGCCTATGATCGCCGCGGTGGTCTTCGACAGGTTCAGCCCCTGGCTCTTCGCGGCGTCGAAGATCGCCTCCAGCCCCATGGCGACGGTGAAGGCGTTTCCGCTCGTCAAACCGATATCCCCCACGGGCAGGCTCTGGCAATTTCGCGTCACGATCGAGGTGAAGCCTCCGAGCCCGGCGGTCTGACATCCCAGCTCCCTGGCCACATCCACGGCCCTCGCCACGATGCCGCGCATCGGCCCGAGATCGCGATTCATCATATGGCGATGAATGACCGAGGACGTCAAAAACAGCCCGATGAAGTAGAGGGCGACCTTTTCACCGGTCTTGGACTCCACGATTTTGGGAACGTAGACGTAGGGATCGGCGGTCGCGTAGAGCTTCTCCACGAGGGTCTCGATCTCGGAGAGGGTCAAGACCTCAAAGCTCGGATCCCACTTTCTCAAATCGCCGGCGCTGATGAAGTGGCCCAAGAAAGCCACCCTGGGAAGGCCTTCGACGTCGGGGATATCCACCTGCGGGCGCGAAAAATCTCGCGCGGGCTCGGACAAATCTATTTGTCTTTCCGCCAAAAATGAGACCAGCTCTCCGGCGTCTTGTCGGCTCAGCACCGAAGCCAGGCGCTCCATGGCGGCGAGGAGCGCCCTAATCCCTTCGTCCGTGACATAAGCCGACGGCTGGATCCTGATGGTGGCTTGAGAAGAGAGGGTCGGCGCCACCCGTATCCCGTGGACGCTCAGGAGATAGCCGGCCGCGACATAACCGAGCATGTTGTGCTGCCCGAGCATGTGCAGACACGCGGACGGCGATCGAGACATATCGGCGAGCTCGACGCCTATGAGCAGGCCGCGTCCCCTGACCTGGGCAAAGGCGCCCGGATGACGGCGCGCGATATCTTCGAGCCCGGCCATGATCGCGTCGCCCCGAGTCCGGGTCTCTGCGAGGAAGGAGTCGTCCCCGACGATATCGAGGACCTCACAGGCGATCCGCGCGCTAAAGTCATCCTCCGCAAAGGTGGAGGTGTGGATCATGGAAAAATCGGCTACGTATCGTTTTCGGGGCACCGCCATGGCGGAGACTTTGGTGAGCCCGCCGCCGAGACTCTTCGAAAAGAGGTAGTAATCGCCCTTGGTGCCGGTGTGTTCGCTCGCCAGGAAGCGACCGGTTCGCCCCATGCCCGTTTGAATCTCATCGACGATCAGCGCAGCGCCGGTCGCGTCGGCGATATTTCGGCACGCGGTCATCACAGCCGCTGATATCGGGCGCACCCCGCCCTCCCCCTGGATCGGCTCGACAAAGATGCCGCACAGGTTGCTCAGCCTCTTTTGAGCGACGGCGTAGGAGTCGCCGACCCTCTCGAGGGTAGCCACGGTCAGCCACTGATCTTCCGCGATCTGGGCGAGGTCCTCTTCGGTGGCGAAGTTTAAAAAGCAGCCGCTCGCGGCGATCCCCCGAAATGGGAGCCGGTACTCGTCGTTATCGGTGAGCTGCACCGCCGTGCCCGTCTTGCCGTGAAAGCTCTTCTCGAGCGCGGCGAAGACCGGAGAGATATCGAGAAGTCGCGCGTTGTAGAGATCGAGAGCGCAGACCGCGCCTTCGAAGTCGGCGCACGGGGTCCCGGTGAGCTCTTCGACTTCTCGGTACAAACTGTCACAGGCAGGCGAGGGGCCATCGAAGATCTTTTTTCGGATGGCATGGGCCGCGTCTGCGAGCATCGCCCGGGTCTTGTTCACCCCTTTGCGTCTCTCCAAAACAGCGTGCTTGACAGCCGCCTCCACCGCCTCGGCGCCGGTGCTCGCAAAGGTGATGACGTAAGGCGTCCCGGTGCGCGCCTCGAGCAGCGCCGAGAGCTTGTGTGCCGCCTCCCCGGCCCATCTGCGAGTGCTGGCCTGCCCGTTGAAGACGACGCCCTTTTGAAGCATCTCCACGGCCACGCCGCTGATGCGCGGGTGGTGATGTCCGAGGATCCCCGCGCCATATCCGCCGAGGAAGTCCAGAACCTTTCGCTCTGCGCCCGCGTCATCGGTGAAAAAGAGCTCGTCTCCTGTTCCTCGCTCGTAGTGCTTGTCCAGGCGGACAAGGGACAACAGCTCGCCCAGCGCGGGACGACAATACTTGGTATAAAGCTCATTTGGGGTCATAGTTCACCTCGACAAAGTCGTTTAAGATTAAGCTTCTGACGGCACCGCGCCTCTTTCTTTCACCGACACAATCCCTGCGGCCGCGTCGACACTCACGACATCACCATCTCTCAATCGCTCGGTGAGCCGCTCGATGCCGACGATGGTGGGTATCCCCATCTCCCGCGCCACGATGATAGAGTGGGACATCAGACTGCCCTTCTCGACCAAGAGCCCGCTGATAGAGGGGAAGAGCGTCACCCAGCCCGGATCCGTTCTTTTGGCTGCCAGGATCTCACCCGACAGATCCAAGTCCTGCTGCGCCGACACGATGATCTTCACCGGACCTGTGATCTTCCCTGTGCCGGCGCTGATCCCCCGAAGATCGACGC
>JAABTR010000523.1 GCA_011389755.1 Deltaproteobacteria bacterium
TGTCGAACTCCACCTCGCGGAAAGGGGGTGCCATTTTGTTCTTGACCACCTTGACCCGCGTCCGGTTGCCGACCACCTTGTCGGCCTGCTTGATAGCGCCGATGCGCCGGATGTCGAGGCGCTGGGACGAGTAGAATTTGAGCGCGTTACCGCCCGTGGTGGTCTCGGGGTTCCCGAACATCACGCCGATCTTCATGCGGATCTGATTGATGAACATAATGCATGTCCGGGATTTCGAAAGGTTCCCCGTCAGCTTGCGTAGGGCCTGGCTCATGAGACGGGCCTGGAGGCCCACGTGGGAGTCCCCCATGTCGCCCTCCAGCTCGGCCTTGGGCGTCAGAGCAGCCACGGAGTCGACCACGATGAGATCGACAGCGCCGGAGCGGACCAACATGTCCGCGATCTCCAAGGCCTGCTCGCCGCTGTCGGGCTGTGAGATGAGCAAATCGCTCGTGTTGACGCCCAGCTTCCGGGCGTAGACGATGTCGAGGGCGTGCTCGGCATCTATGAACGCGCAGACACCGCCTTGCTTTTGTGCCTCGGCGACCGCGTGCAGCGTCAAAGTGGTCTTACCCGACGACTCCGGCCCGAAGACCTCGATAACGCGACCGCGGGGGTACCCGCCTATTCCCAAAATGACGTCGAGGCCGATGGACCCCGAAGGGATCACCGCCACGTCGTCGCACAGGGTCTGTCCCTCTCCGAGGCGCATAATGGCGCCTTTTCCATAATTCTTCTCGATGGCCGCGACCGCCAGCTCGAGAGCTTTCTCCCGGTCCTTATTGGCTGCAACTTTCATTCGGAATTGCTCCCTTCCTTCTGACTGTGTTGCTCTGATTCGTCATTGTGAGCCTGTGGTGTGTCGTCCTCGTTACTGGACTCCCTGTCAACCGCGCCGTCTTCTAAGTCTTCGCGCCATGAGTAATTTCTGCCGGGCCTGCCGGGATTCGCGCTGCGCGCCCGAAACGGCAGCCGCCAGATGGTGTGGTGCTCGGCTCCTTGCGGAGAGAGATCGCTGCGGTAGCAATAGAGGTTCCTGACGACGGTCGACCCGAAGACCTCGTCTTCGAGGTCGGTCAGACAAGAAGCCAACGCCTCGACGTCGCCGCCTTTGATCCGTCCCAAGGTGACATGAGCGTGAAACGGCTTGTCATCCAAGGCGAACCCCGCTTCCTCGAGCCGCTCGTTCATCACCGAATACAGCCGCGAGATGGTGTCTGCCCCCTCGGTGAGCCCAGCCCAGATCACCCGAGGCTTGCTCACGCTTGGGAAGGCGCCCAGGCCCGCCGTCGTCAACTCAAAAGGCGCCATGGTGCGGACATGCTGCTCCAGGCGCTCCTTGAGCGCGAACGCCATCGGTTCGGTGACAGCCCCGAGGAACCGCATCGTCACGTGCATGTTGGGCGGTGGCACCCACGCCACCTTGGCACCCATTTCGCGACAACGATCGCGCAGGCGACGTTGCGCCTTGGTCAAGGCTTCGACCGTTTCCAGGTCGAGCTTTATCGCCAAAAAGCTGCGTATTGTCTTCATGTCTCCTCGTTCTTCAGCGCTCGCAGAGCCATCCACATGGTCGTCCAGGCCGATATCTTCTTGACCCGCGAGCGACCCATGCCGCCGAAGATCCTCTCTTTGTGCCGCATCCCCCCCGGCCCCCACACGGCCATATGAACCAACCCCACCGGCTTGTCGGCGGTGCCGCCATCCGGCCCGGCGATGCCGGAGGTCGCGAGGCCCCAGTCCGCGCCGAGGGTCTGCGCGACGCCTCTGGCCATCTGCTCCACCACGGGCCGGCTCACGGCGCCATAGCGCAGCAAATCGTCCCCGCTGACGCCGAGGACCGAGCGCTTGACGGCGTTGTCGTAGGCCACGATGCCGCCGCGCAGGTACGCAGAAGCCCCCGCGTGCTCGGTCAGGCTGTGGGCTATGAGCCCGCCGGTGCAAGACTCGGCGGTGGCCGCGGTCATGCCCCGCTCGGCCAGCGCCCGCCCCAGCGCCTCGGGGACGCTCACCGGATGGGGTCCCACCTCCAAGACGCAGTGCCCCAGGAGCTTTCGCACCTCTTCGGCCGCTTCGTCCAACCGCTCATCGTCGCCGCCCAAGAGGGTCAGGGTGTTTTGCGGAAAGGACGCTCTGTACGAAAAACTGAGGTCGGGGTAACGAACGGATAAGCCGCCGAGGCGAGCCTGCATGTCCGACTCTCCAATACCGAAGCAGCTCACGCAGCGCCTCCGGGCTCCCTCTGCCACCGCGGGGAGCTCCTGCTCGATGTCGAGAAACATCGCCTCGAGCTCCGCCGGAACTCCGGGAAAAAAGTAGGCGGTCCCCGATGGGACGGCTAACACAAAGCCCGGCGCGGTCCCCTTCTCGTTGAAAATGATGCGACAACCGCGCGGAAGATCGGCCTGCTTCAGGTTGACGTCGTGCATCGGTCTACCGATGCGCTCAAAAGCCGCCCGAATGGAGCAGACCGCGTCGTCCCGCCTGTCGACGGGGAGGTCTGCGGCTCTTGCGGCCGCCTGCGCCGTCATATCATCGCCAGTGGGACCCAGACCACCTCCGACAAAGATGAGGTCGTACTTCGAGAAGGCCTCGCGAAATACTGCCTCGAGCGCCTCCATGTCGTCACCGACCACCTCGATGCGCTCGACCCGCAAGCCGCGCTCGAACAATCGGCCGGCCATCCACGCGGCGTTTGTGTCGGCGACAACCCCGCGCAGAAGCTCGTCGCCGGTGCTGATGATGGCGGTTTTCATCGTCGTGCTGCCTCAGTCCCAAACGACATGCTCGAGACTCCATACATTTGACTGGTATACCATGTCGGGCTTCGCGTCAACAACGCGCCCCGACGGTTTTCCATCGGCGATGAGCCGCCGCTTGGAGCCCCTGGAGAATAGAGCCAAACGGCGCAGATCACAAACTCGAATTGCGTCAGCGCCGCCTGGGCCGCCGGCACCGATGGTTTTCATATGAAGTTTTTTTCATAACTTGCCTTGTCAGCGCCGAAATCGTAACCATGTTGTGATAAGAACCGGTAAGGATTCACAAAAAACGCTTCTTGCCGGCACTCGAGCATGGAATTCGACACGAACCAAAAATCAAGGAGGACAGCGATGGCAACTGTCGAGCTCACGGCAAACAACCTGGAAACAACCATTCACGAGAACAACTTCGTCATTATCGATTTCTGGGCCGAGTGGTGCGGGCCTTGTAAAGCCTTTGGTCCCACGTTCGAGCAAAGCTCCGAGAAGAACGCGGACATCGTTTTTGCAAAATGCGACACCGAATCGCAGCAGGAGGTCGCCGGCGCCTTCGGCATCCGCTCCATCCCGACCCTCGCCATCTTCCGAGAGGGCGTGCTCATCTATCTGGAGCCGGGGGCTCTGCCGCCCGCGGCGCTTGACGATATCATCGAGCAAGCTCGCAAGGTCGACATGGAGGATGTTCACAAAAAAGTCGCCGAGAAACAGTCCGAGCAGCAAGACGTCCACTGACGAGCGCTCACTCCAGATTCTCCACGAACACGAACGGAAGCCGCGCCCTGGGCGCCAAGGCTGACCCGGTCCCAAGGCGCAGCGCAGCCGCCATGAGGTCTGCGTACTGCGTCGCGAGCAAGCTCCAGGCTCGGGTCTCTCGATTGAGGCCCGGCTGGGTCACCGAGCTCATCGCATCCAAGACCAGCCCCAAAAGGGAGCCGGACTCGCCGGTGTAATGGGAGACAGCGATATCCTCGGGCACCTCGCCCCGAGCCCGGGCTTCGTCGAGCGCCTCCATGTAGCCGCCGAACTCATCGACGAGGAGAAGCTCTCGAGCTCTTTGACCGGACCAGATCCGCCCCCGGCCCAACTTGTCGACGATCTCAGTGGTAAACCCTCGGCCCCGCCCCTCGACCACCCGCTCGAGGAAGAGATCGTAGTACTCCTTGATCTGCGCCATCAGGCGCTCCCGCTCCTTGGGGGTGTAAGGGCGGGTCCACGAAGACATGTCCGCGTGGGGTCCTCTTTTAAACATCGTCACGTCCACGCCGACCTTGTCGAGCAGACCGCTGACGTCAGCTTTTCCATAAAAGATTCCAATGGATCCGGTGAGCGTCACCGGCTCGGCGTAGATCACGTGGGCCGCCGACGCGATGTAGTAGCCCCCGGAGGCCGCCACCGGCCCCAACGAGGCGATGACCGGCTTGACCTTGCGCAGCGCCATGACCTCGCGCCAGATCTTCTCCGAAGCCAGCGCCGACCCACCGGAGCTGTTGATGCGCAACACGACCGCGCGGATCGTCGGATCGGCTTTGATCCGGCGCAGCGTCTCCTTGACCGTCTCCGAACCGACCATCTTTACGTCCAAAAGCGGGACGGACATCGTCTCGCCATCGACGATATCCCCATCGATGTGGACCACCGCCACGGCCGGGGCGTCCAAGTAGCGCTCCCGGTGCCATATCGCCTGCGCATAGCGGGAGTCGACCACGACGGCGCCCCCCGACCACTCGCGCAGCTTGGCATCAAAAAGATCATCGGGCACCAGCTCATCTGCGAGCCCCGCCTCCAGCGCCTCCCCGGCGGTGTACGGGCCGTCCTCGATGACCTCTCGGGCCCGCTCCCAGTCCCAGCCGCGCCCCCGCGCCACGCTCGAGACAATGTGCTGGTAGGCCGAGTCCACGTATTGCTCGATTTGCTCGGCGGCCGGTTCACTCGGTGAGGTGCGGGTGTAGGACTCCGGCGCGGACTTGTACTCGCCGATGCGGACGATGTCGGCGTTCACCCCGACCTTGGAGAGGAGCTCACCGAAAAAGGTCACCGGCATAGCAAGGCCCGCCATCCTGACGCCGCCGCCCGGGTTGACCCAGATCTGATCGGCGCCGGCGCACATGAGGTAGACCGCCCGCGTGGCCTCATCCAGGTCGCAGACGACCTTGCGGCCCGCTTCCTGAAGCGCTTCGATGCGCCTGCGCAGCTCGAACCCGCCCTCGAGGGACAAGACGCCCGCTTTGGGCTTGAAGACGACGAGGTCCACGTCCTCGTCGCCAGCGATGCGGGCGAGCAGCTGGGAAAACCGCGCCAGCTTGGCATTCTCCAGCGGCTTGTCGATCTCCAAAAGAACAGCCCGCGTGGGTCGCAGCGCCCGGGGCAGATCGATGTAGGGCCCCCGTTCGCCCGACAAAGCGACCTTCCAGCTCGTGCCTTGGTAGCCCCTGCTGCCCTTCGGGCCCACCTGCCCGTAGCTCGATCCCGTCAGCCCGATGTGAGGCAGGTCCAGGGTCAAAGCACCGTCGAGAAAATATCCCCGATTGAAGTCGTCGCCGCGCAGAGACTGGACCCCGAAGCGCGCCCGGAGCCCGACCCCACCGAAGAGGCGGGCGGTCACGATGCCGGTCAGATCGGTGCGGTTCCAGTTGTCCGTGTAGTGGTAGGATAGCTCTCCGCCCACGGCCAGGACGTCGCGGCCGAGGGGCCGCACAGTGAGCCCGACGTTGAGGCGACGCGCGGCTCGCTCCGCCGAAATATAGCGCAGCTTGGGTGCGTTCAGATCTGAGGCCACCAACGACAACGCCAAGTAGTTGATGGGAGCGATGGTGAGCCCCAGATCGACGGTGTCGATGTCTCCTGCTCCGTAGGCCCAAAACGTGCGGTACGCGATGCCCAGCGCAAAGGCCCTTTGGATTTGAAATCCCAGCCCGACGGAGAAACGTGCCCGAGCATCGAGACCCTGCCAGTTGAGGACCGGATCCGGCGGCGTCAACGCCTCGATCGACACGCCGAGGCCCAGCGGGCCTATGGGGAACGCGAAGAAACCGCCGTGCCCCTGCCCGGCCAGGTTTCGCTGGTCACCGACCCAGGCTCCGACATACGCCAGGCTCCAGCTGTCGAGCAGCGCGATGTTCGCCGGGTTGATGCTCAAGGAGGTGGCATCGCGGGTCTCTGTGATCGACGCGGACGGCTGCAAGACGCCGCCTGTCCCCTTGCGGTCTACCGGCTCGTCCTGGGCCAAGGCCCGGGTCGAAGCCGCCGTGATGATCAAAACGAGAGCACAACCTACCAACCGGGTTACACGCATTGCCGTCCTGTCCCTTTCTGCAAAAA
>JAABTR010000524.1 GCA_011389755.1 Deltaproteobacteria bacterium
GAAAAAGGAGATGCAGGAATAACCTGGGTGACGGTCTGCGGCGGGACCTTCGAGATGGGGTCGAATGAGAGATCGAACGAGCAACCGATCCATAGCGTCACGGTCCCGACATTCGAGATCCTCAAGTCGGAGGTGACGGTCTCCCAGTACGGCGCCTGCGTGACGGCTGGGCCTTGCACAAAACCGGGCAGTGGCGGCACGTGGGACAACTGGGGAGTGGCAGGCAGGGAGAATAACCCCCTCAACCAGGTGTCTTGGTACCAGGCGGTGGCCTTTTGTAACTGGGTCGGCGGGAGGTTGCCCACCGAGGCAGAGTGGCAGTACGCAGCGAGTAATGGGGGCGCGGAAAACATTTATCCTTGGGGAAACGATACGGCGACGTGCACCTACGCAGTCATAGAAGAAAATAACGTAGATGGCTGTGGGACGGAGCACACGTGGGACGTGTGCAGCAAGACAGCCGGAAACACGAGCCATGGACTGTGTGACATGGCGGGGAATCTGTGGGAGTGGGTCCAGGATTGGTACCATCCAAATTATAACGGAGCACCTAGGGACGGGAGCGCGTGGGAGGACCCGACCGACGACGGACGGACACTGTGTGGCGGCGGTTTTGTCAATGAAGCCAGCAATGTGCGCGCCGCCATCCGTATGTATCGAGCCCCTTCTCATCAGAGTAACGGCCTGGGGTTTCGCTGCGCCCGGTGACGGATGCTTTAGATATTCACGGCACACCACCGCGCACCGTGGTCGCGGCCGGCACCTCGTCGGAGACGCAGCCGATGCTGTGGTTTTTGACAACTCGAAAAACCATCGAATATTTGCGGTTGACAGCACCCAACGGTCGAGATCAAGGAGGCAGCGAATGAGAGGCCCGTTAGTCGTCTTTGTGGCAAGCAGTTTCTTGTTGCTCGGTATCCAAGGCACCGCCCAGGCGCAGCACCGAGACGGAACCCTAGCCGTCGGCGCGCAGATCGGTTTGGGTATGCAGTGGTCCGCGCGCAACAGCGACTTGAAAGACAACATGCAAGGCGTGATGGTCGCGGGTTCGGGCGTGGAGGACGTCACCAATTCCGCGGGTTTTTCCGGTGGCGGTTGGTTGTTTGCCGACTACTATCTGTCGAACATGCTGGCTCTGGAAGCCGGTCTCGGTTTCGTAAGCAAGGGAGCTCACTGGAAGACGACCGCGTCGGTTCTCGGATTCAGTCAGGACTTCGATCTATGGTACAAACTGGCGTACATGGAGATCCCTCTCGGTGTGAAGCTCGACATCAGCAACTTTCGCGTGACAGCGCTCTTGCTGCTCAATATTGCCCTGTCTGGAAAGACAAAAGTGGAATCCGGCGGCGATGAGCGGGAAGAGGACTGGGACGACGACGTATGGGACGATTGGAGGCGGTTCAATATCGGGATGCGTCTCGGGCTGGGATACGCCATCCCTGTGGGGCCCATCGTCATCGTGCCGGGGGTGGATTGGTCGACGCACTTCATCAATGAGCTGGATATCGAAGACTCGGACGCGGGGCTCAGATTGATGAACTTCTTTTTCAACGTGGGCGTGGAGTATGGGATTTCGCTGTAATCCTCCCGGGCTGATTTACATATTCACGGCACAGAAGGGAACGTAGAAGTCCTGGTCGAGGGCTTTGCTTATGGTGTTTAGCAGATCTCCCACCGTGATCTGCAGCGCGGGCGCGTATCCTTGGAAACCGGCGATGATCGCCTTCATCTGGGTGAAGATATCGTCCGGAATGAGTCCCTTGCCATGGGCCGTCTCCAGCGCTTGGAGGATGACGTCTATCCCTACGGAGAAGTCGATGGGGGTCTCGTCCTCGACGTGAAGCATCACTTTCATCAGGCCGCAGTCTTTGAACCTCACGGTGGCGGTGTAGGAGGATTGGATGTCGACCGAGATGTCGAATGGGGGGTAGTCATCCGTCCCGTTGTCCGGCGTAAAATCATCGAGGTCGAAGGAGACGTCGCCGATGTCCAATGTCACGTTGCCGGACATCACGCCTCTGCTCGGACAGTAGCAGTCGAAGGGGATGATCTTGTAGGCGACAGCGTCTCGTGGCGGTACGTTCGTCTTGACTTCGTCCTCTGAAACGCCTCCGACGTAGAGCGTGCTGGTCACACCTTCGAAGCTCGTCGAGGCGATGCCCCAGAACAGCACTTCCGGCGGGAGGACCGAAAGTTTAACCTTGCCATCGAACAGGGCCGTGGCCGTGAGGTCCTTGTCGAGATACTGTACGGTGATCGGCGTTCCGCGCTCACCATCCACTGCGGCGGTGAAAGCGTTGAAGGTGAGCTTTTTGCCCGCGATCCTGGTGAGGCCGAAGCTTCCGTCAAGCGCAACCCCTTTGATCGCAAAACCTTCTTTGAAGGTGATGACTATGGGGCCTGCCAGGAAACCGGTGATCTTCTTGGCGACCGTGATTTTGCCTGCCAGTCCGTAGTCGGTGCAACCTGAAAAATCGAATTCGACACTCAATCCTGTCCTCGAGACGTCGAAGCAGGCTTGGCTGGGGTCGAGGAAGGACCCGCCCGGAAGATCTCGCAGATCTATGAGATCGGCCACCTCAATATTGGAAAGAACAATCTTCAGTGAGGCGCTGATGGCGGACATCGGATATCCGCTTTCTACGAAATCGTTTTCCACTGCTGCCGTGGTAATGGTGACGACTCCTTGCTCCGACATCTCATCAAGAGGTGCCTGGTCCGTCGGAGCAATTTCGATGTTGGCTTCTGCTTCTTGAAAATTTTCGTCATCGATGCACCCAATTGTACTTACAAAGAACAACGAGGCGACGAGCAAGGGCACAGACGTGCGAAATCCATGAGCTTTCATTGGTTTTTCCTCCTGGTGGTTGATAGTTCGAGAAAACTGTCATTTCTCGAAATTGAGTCCACTGTGAAGAGGAGGCGACAATCGTGAATCGGCTCAAAAAAATTCACATTAGTTCACAAAGATGAATCTTGGGGCGATTGGGGTCTAGATCCAGCCGGAGATCCCGACGAGGACCTGGAGCTGGAAGGAGCGGGCGTCGAGGTCGGTTGTCGAGCTCATATTGTTTCCCGAGACCTCGACTTCGCCGCCGCCGGCACCTCCGTTGAGCAAAATGGAGGCGTCTATGCTCAGGGCGTCTATCAAAAAGATGTGGACGCCGCCGCCGGCCCCGAAGAGGAATTGGGTGGTTTTTACAGTCGTGGTGGGGCTGTCTCCGGATGCTACGGTGCTCACCTCGAGGCCCAGACCGGCGGAGACGAAGGGGGAGACCATGCCGAGATCAAAGGCGTACTCGGCGAAGGGAAACAGGATCATGTCGAAAGTCTTGGTTTCGAATTTGACTTCTTCCGTGCGATCGAAAGCCAGCGCGAGGCGGGTGCCGATGGTCAAATGATCGATGACGGTGAAACCGCCCCACAGGCCCACGTCCATCCCGGCCAAGCCGATTTGAAAGGTGTCGATTTCGACATCGGTCGAGCCTTGTCCGATGGTCGTGCCGATGTACCTCATAAACGGCATGTCCAGGCCAAAGGCGACCCGTCCGGCGGGGGTCGCCGCGTGAGTGTGGCTCGCGAAGAGGCAGATGAGCAGGGCGATGGCTGGGATCGTTGAGTTTTTCATGACGCTCCTCCGGTTTTTTCTCCGCGCTTTACCGCCGACGCGGCGTGAGCGCTGTTGATCCTGGCATTCATTTTCCGACTGAGATAAGTCGTTTATACTTGTATTTCTGGGCGCAGCTGAATTTTTTTTGTTTTTGTACAAAAAACCGCGCCCGAGCGGAGCTTGAAGCCGAAAATGAACGTTCAGATGACCAGCCGTCGCGCGCCGCTTGTGTTTGCCTTCTGTGCGGCGCTTTGTGCTTTGGGATGCGTGGGCGTCTCCGAGGAGCGGCCTGCGCCTTTGGGGACTGATTATGAGGATGAAGCGTCCGAAGAGCGCGATCGTGAGTCCTTGCGGGCTGAGCCGTCTTTGGAAAAAGCGACCGCCGAGGCGCGGCTCGATACGGATGACGAGGTCGCTCCGGGTAAGATTCGAGACGTCGAGGCGAGCTACTCCGGCAAAGAGGACACTGTCGCGTTGTCCTGGACGGCGCCGGGTGACGATGGCCGGCGCGGGCGGGCTTCGAGGTACCTGCTCAAGCTGTCCGACGAGCCTTTGACACCGGAAAATTTTGAGTGGGCCGACACCATCGAGCAAGACTGGCAGCCCCAAAACGCCGGGACCCGAGAAAATAGGATTGTCGACATACCGTGGTACACGGGGGTCCACTACCTCACCATAGCGGCGGTGGATGACGCCGGCCAGGTGGGGGAGATATCCTCGTCGTTGGCGATCGATACGAGGCCTCGAGCGGCCTTGGCCGCCGAGTCGATGGACTTCGGAGCCCAGCCGTTCAACACCGAGACCCAGCGCGCGTTTGCGGTCCGCAACGACGCCGCGCTGGTGGATCTCATCGTCACCTCCATCAAAATCGCGCCCCAGACCTTGGTCTTCGACACCCTCGGCCCGGCACTCCCCGAGGGGCCGGCGGCGGTTTCACCGGGGCGATCCCACGGCACCCGGCTCGTGTTCTTGCCCGACTCTCTGGGAGAGGCCTCGGCCGCCGCCGAGGTGCGCACCAACGATCCCCATGCCCAGCCGCTCCTCTCAGCGAGGCTCGTCGGCCGGGGGGTAAACGCGCTGCCCCAGATCCGCGCCGTCGAGGCGACGCCCCGCATCATTCGGGGTAACGAAGAGGTGACGATTTCGGTCACTGTCCGGGACGAAAACAGCCGCCTTCACGGCCGGGACGATATTCGGCAGGTCTCCGTCTTGGTGCCGGCGCCGGATGGGGCCGAGCCGAGGGCCAGGGTCATGGCGCCCGTTCAGATCATCGACGAGAAAGAGCAGCGCTACGAGATATCCGTGTCCATGGAGCCGCAAGAGATAGGTCCCGTGCATTTTCCCATCGTGGTCAAAGACGCTGAAGGCGAGCTGGTGCGCGAGACCGCGACGGTTTTGTTTACTGCCGGCCAGGTGCGCGGTGTCGGCGCTGGGCAGGCGCACGAGACCCTCGCGCAGGCCGCCGCGGCCGCCGAAGACGGCGACGTGGTCTTGCTGGCGCCCGGGGTGTACTCGGGGGCCGGAAACACGGGGGTGCGTCTGGGTGGGAAGCGCCTGGCTTTCGTATCGGAAGCCGGTCCGGGCGAGACCATCGTCGACTTGGAAGGCAGGGGCCGAGCCTTTTTTCTCGGTCCCGCGGATGCGCCCGTCTTCATGGGGATCTCTTTCAAGAATGCCGGGCGCAGCGCCCTCGTGGTCGACGGCGCACAGGTGGAGGTCGCGGGTTGCGTCTTTGACAAAAACGCCTCGGACGGTCGAGGCGGCGCCCTGCGCATAAAGGGGCGCTCGGCGAACGCGCGGATCACGTCCAGCCGGTTTTTCGAAAATCGGGCCGACCAGAGCGGCTCGGGGCACGGAGGGGCTATCTGGATGACCCAAGGGGCGTCGGCGCGTATCGCCGATTGCCGTTTCGAGGAGAACGTCGCGCGGCGGGGCGCAGCCATCTGGACGAGCCATCACGAGCGGGTCGAGGTGACCGGGACGACGTTCCTGCGAAATCGCGCCGCCGATCGAGCCGGCGCGGTTCATGCTCGGGGTAAAAAGCTCATCGTTCGGCAGTCGGCTTTTCGTCACAACGACGGTGAAAAGGGCTGCGGGGCGCTGTGGGCGCGCGGCTCCGGCTCCGGCGCTTCCTCGGTTTCGATCACCGCGTCGTCGTTTGAGGGCAACGACGGACGCGCCATCTGCCTCGACGGCCCCGAGCTGTCGGCTACGGTGGAGGAAAGCGACTTCACGCAGAACACGAAAGGGGCCATCGAAAGCGCGCGGCTCGTCGAGCTCGTGGTGGCTGGGTCTCGGTTTGCGAGAAACAGGTGCGCCGGTGATTGCAGCGGCGCAGGACTCTTGTCCCGCGGTCCGGCTCAAGTGCTCGACTCGGTCTTCGATGGGAACGTGGTGAGCTCAGACGCCGCCGGTGGAGCCATAAGAGCC
>JAABTR010000525.1 GCA_011389755.1 Deltaproteobacteria bacterium
AGGCGCCATCGGTGTCGACAGCGCTCCTGACCGCGGGACGCGCTTTACGCTCTATTTTCCAGAGAGCGTCGCCAGGCAAACCGAACGACCGGTGGCTCCCCGAGCAGAGGTTTCGAAAGGGGCGGCGACCGGGACGATCCTCATCGCCGAGGACGAAAAGCAAGTCGCCGACCTCGCCCGCACGATCCTGGAAGGGGATGGCTTCTCGGTTCGGGTCGCCAACTGCGCCCAAGACGCCTTGGATGTCGCAAGAAACGCCCAGCCGCCCGTGGATCTCTTGCTGACCGACGTGATCATGCCGGACATGAACGGTCGGCAGCTCTACGAGAAGCTCCTCTCGTTTTGCCCGGGCGCCGCCGTGCTCTACATGTCGGGCTACACCGATGACGTGATCGCGGACCGCGGCGTGCTCGAAGAGGGGGTTTCTTTCATCTCGAAACCCTTTACGCGAGACGCCATCACCACAAAAGTGAGACAGGTTCTCGGCCGCGGCTTTCGCGACCAATGATTCCATTAGCGAGAAGTTGACAATCGGGCCTGGACGGGAAATAGCCAAGGTCGAGATGGTCGACGACGATGCGAGACAGCCGCTGCACAGGCGCAAGAGCCTTTTGAGTGAGCTGGGGCTCATCTACGGTCTGCAGCTGGGGCTCATCGTGGTGCTCGTGCGGGTGGACGAAGCCTTGGGCCTGTCGGGGAACCTGCACGCCCTGATCGCCGGGGTGTTCATCGCCCTGCCCGTCCTCGCGCTGGACCGCACCGACAGAGCCTATGGGCGCTACGGCATCAGCTGGGGCCGCCCGGTGGGCGATATCGCATACGCGGCGGTGTTGTCTCTGATCTTGTTTCCGCCGATAGCGCTGTTCGCGCCGGCGGTCTGGGGGATGTCCGATCCCGGATGCACGCCAGGACTCTTTGAGGCGCTGGGGGGCCTGCCGGGGGCCGCTTTTTGCTACCCGAACTGGAGCTTCGCGTGGCCCGCCGGGTATCCCGGAGGCGCCTTGACTCACCTCGTGGTGGTGGCTCTGCCCGAAGAGTTCTTTTACCGCGGCTATGTGATGGGCCGCTTGGACGACATTTTCAAAGGGCGCGTTCGCCTCTTCGGCGCCCAGGTAGGCTGGTCGCTGCTGATCCAGGCGGCGCTGTTCGCTCTGGGGCACTACCTAATAGATTTTCGACCCGGTCGACTGGCGGTGTTCTTCCCCGCTTTGGCTTTCGGCTGGCTGCGGGCCAAGCGGGGCAGCATCGGCGCAGGCGTCGCGTTTCATGCGTCGAGCAACATCTTCATGGACACGTTTCGCGCCGGGCTCGGGCTGTGACTTTTTGTTCGAGGAGAAAAAGACATGTTTGAGATGCTTCCCCCCATGGTCCACACGCTCATCGATTCGGCCATCGAAGAAGACCTCGGCCGCGGCGACATCACCACCCGCCTGACCATCGACCCTAACGCAAAAGGCAGCGGGCGCCTCGTGGCCAAGCGCCCGCTCGTCGTTTCGGGGCTCGATGTCTTCGCGCGGGTCTGCGAGAGGGTCGACCCCGAGGTCGAGGTCGCCCCCCGGATCGCCGCCGGTGGGGTCGCGGCGGCCGGGGATGTGCTCGCCACCGCGCGAGGGCCCGTCGCCTCCTTGCTCATGGCGGAGCGGGTCGCGTTGAACTTCTTCCAGCGCCTCTGCGGCGTCGCCACCCTCACGCGGGATTTTGTGGAGCGGCTCCCCGAGGGGTGCCCCACTCGGATCACCGACACCCGCAAGACCACGCCGGGGATGCGCTACCTCGAGCGCCGCGCCGTCATCCACGGTGGCGGGCACAATCACAGGCTCGATCTGTCCGGAGGGGTCCTCATCAAGGAGAACCACGTGGCCGCGGCCGGAGGTATCGCCGCGGCGGTCACAGCCTGTCGAGCGGGTGCCCCCCACCCGCTGCGCGTGGAGGTCGAGGTGCGGGGTCTCAGCGAGCTGCTAGAGGCGATCGACGCGGGGGCCGACGTGGTGCTGCTCGACAATATGACCACCGCGCAGGTCGCGCGCTGCGTTCAGATCGTCGCGGGCCGCCTCTTCGTCGAGGCTTCGGGCGGCGTGAGCCTGGACACGGTGGCGGACCTCGCCGCGGCGGGGGTGGACGCCATCTCCGTCGGGGCTTTGACCCACTCGGCCCCGGCGGCGGATATCTCCTTCTTGCTCGAGTCGGTGACCGACGCGCCGCCGCGCTCATGACGTCGCGAGTGCGCGAGGCTTTGGAGCGCCGGCTCGAGAAGGCTCCGGGCGACGGCCGGCGGCAGATTGTCGTTCACGAGGTCGTGGGCTCGACGTCGTCGGATCTCCTCGCGCGAACCCGGGCCGGCGCACCGGTGGGGACCGTGGTCGCCGCAGAGCGCCAGACCGCCGGCCGCGGGAGGGTTGGGCGCAGCTGGGTGTCGGCCCAGGCGGGCGACCTGGCCCTGTCGGTGAGCGTTGGTGTCAGCAGCGCGGACAAGGTCCCCCTCATCTCCCTGGCCGCCGGAGTCGCTGCCTGTGACGCGGTTCGGGCGGCGGGGCTCGCGAGAGCCGTGCTCAAGTGGCCCAACGACATCCTGTTTTCCGGGCTCAAGCTTGGGGGGATCCTGTGCGAGGCGGCCCAGCTGGCGCCCCGGGCGATCGTCGTGGTGGGGCTCGGGGTGAACGTGGGCCCGCGGGTCTTCGATGAGGACCTGCGAGGCAAGGCGACGAGCTTGTCGCAGTGCGGGGTCACGCAGGCGCGATCCGAGGATTTGGCGGTCGGATTTGTGGAGAATTTGGAGCTTTGGATCGCGAAACTGGACCGCCGGGGCCCCTGCGACTTCGTCGAGGCGTGGCAAGCGCGCGCCGAGCCGTTCGGTCGACTCGTCCGGGTCGGCGACGTGGTCGGGCACACGGTGGGCCTCGATGACGGGGGGCGGCTTAAGATCCAGAAAAAAGATGGACGAATCGAGCAGGTCGCCGGCGGGGTCGTGGAGTCGGTCTCGTGACTGCGGGCCAAGGGGGAGGTCGCCTCGCTCCGCGAAGTGAAGGAAATCATTACGCCACCCGTGGAACTTGTTCAATGGCGATCGCCATGCTAATTTTTTTCGAGCTGTATAGTTACGATAACGACGAGGCGAAACGTCTCGTTCGTATCAAAGTGCATATTTCGAGGAGGTAAGCAAATGGAACGGCTCCCGAGATTCTTGTGGGCAGCGGCGTTCGCTGTGGCGTCGTCGATGTCTTCGATGGCCTGGGCGCAGCCGAGCGAGGCCGATCCGTCGCAGGCGGCGGCGTACGGCAACGACGGCGTCAAAGCCACCGGTATCGGCATCACCGGCGGAGCCATCGCCGGCGCTGAGCTGGTGGTGGGCCTCGAGGCGCTCTTCGGGGTCGACGCCACGTGGGCGTACCTGACCTTCCCTCTCCTCGGAGCCGCAGGCGGCGGCGTGG
Organism: Deltaproteobacteria bacterium; assembly: GCA_011389755.1. GTDB lineage: Bacteria > Myxococcota_A > Polyangia > JAAYKL01 > JAAYKL01 > JAABTR01. Next base: position 3,429 of record JAABTR010000525.1, read on the forward strand.
GCGGCTATTTTCTCGAGCAGAACGCGCCTCAGGGGGCTTCTGTGGGGCTCCTCGTGGCTTCCGTGGCGCTTATCATCCCCACCATCGTCGTGGCCTCTGTGGCGACGGCGTACGATCCGGGCGAGGAGATGGCTCGAGAGGATCCCAGGGGGGCGGGTTCTTTCACGTTTGAGCTGGCACCCGAGCTGTCCACTGGAGAGCAGACCTCGACAGAGGTCGAGGCCAGGCCCGAGGGGGTCCCCGAGGGTGCCTCCCCGCCTCCGGCGGAGCCGCAGCCCGAGCCGGCGACGCAAGAAGAGCCCGAAGACGGCGGCGGGGCGTCCTCGCGGCGAGAGCCTCCGGCAATGGGGTCTTTGTTCGTCTACCGCACAGGCAGCGGCGGCGCCTTCGCCGTGCCGGGAATCTCGGTCGTCCCGGCGTCTTCGGCGACGCGCACCTTGGCCGGTCCGTCCCGGTCGGGCGTGGAGGTCCACGTCTCCCTCATCAACGTCGCCTTTTAGAAATCCGTCACGCCACCCGAAGCTTTCGCCATATCTCATCCCGCCGAATTGGTGCGTTGACATCCCGTTCGACACTGGGGTTTAAATGGTCGACGCGCGAAGACATCTGCAATCCGATTCAGGAGGTGATCGCATGAACCAGGGCGACTTCGGTGACAATGAGGGACAAAGCGGCGGACCGGCTCCCACCGGTGACGAAGATATCAAGATCTCCAACACGGGCCAGCGCGTGGCCGTCATCGTTTTGGGGCTTTTAATCGTGGCCGGCGGCGTCGCCGGCGCGTGGTGGTACTCGGGCAAGAAGGCCGAGATCGAAAAACACAAGGAAGTTCGCGCGGCGTTCGAGAGAGCTCACCTCGCGGGCTACGGACCTTTTTGGAAGAAGATTCAGGTCGACGTCAAGGGCATGAAGAGCAACGCCGATTTCGAAGCCCGCATGAAACAGATCCTCTCGGAAGACCCGGTTCGATACGGCAAGTTCCTCAGGGAGGAGGGGCTGCCGATCCTCGAAGAGAATATTCCGAGCTACAAGAATATCGCAGCGCCCACCGAGTACGCCGACGAGATGGCGGCCGTGGCGGCCGCCTACGAGGACCTGCACAAGACCTGGAGCGTCTTCGCCCAGCGCCTGGCCGGGTTCGATGCCCACTTCGAAGGGCTCAAAAAACTCGACAAGGCCGGCGATCACTGGTTTGG
>JAABTR010000526.1 GCA_011389755.1 Deltaproteobacteria bacterium
TTCGCCCAGCGCCTGGCCGGGTTCGAGGCCCACTTCGAAGGGCTCAAAAAACTCGACAAGGCCGGCGATCACTGGTTCGGCGCCCAGCAGGCCGACAAAGACAAGTTCGAGGCCATGGCGAAGAAGTACTACGCGGTCTTGGGGTGCATGCTCCCCGACAAGGAGCTCACCGAGATAGAGCCGACCGATCTCAAGCTGACCATCAGCGATTCGTGCGCCGGCGACAAGGCCGAGTGGTTCGAGAGGGTGGGGCTCGAGTGCTTGCCGAAGCTCGCCGAGGACGAAGTGGCGGTGGACGAGGGAGCGTACCGCGAGACCATCAAGGTCTTTCGTAAGGGCGGCGCAGAAGGGCGCGTGGACCACGCCTCTAAATTCGCCGTTCAAGATTGCCTCAAGGCAACGCGTGATCATTATGAGAGTGAGATAATCGAGCCGCTGGCCAGAAGCTGGGCCGCGTACGTCAAAGCTCAAAACGAGCTGCTGGGGGCCATCAAGAAGACGCTCAAGTCGCTGAAATGAGCCCCGAAAAATACAAGGAGACTTTTTAAGACCATGAACGAGAATAACTGCGCGACGCGAAATCTGTTTGGCACTGATGGCATCCGGGGAGTGGCGAACCGCCATCCGATGACGAGTGAGACAGCGCTCGCGCTCGGCCGGGCGCTGACCAAGATGGTGATGGCCAAGGATCAAGGACGACACAGCCCGCGCATCGTCATCGGCAAGGATACGCGGCTGTCGGGCTACATGCTCGAGACAGCCCTGGCCTCGGGGATATGCTCCATGGGAGGCAGCGTCATGCTCGTCGGACCGCTGCCGACCCCGGGGATAGCTTTTGTGACCTCTTCGATGCGCGCCGACGCCGGCGTGGTGATATCGGCCTCCCACAATCCATACGAGGACAACGGCATCAAGCTCTTCGGGGCGGACGGCTTCAAGTTCCCCGACGAGGAAGAGGCGGCCATCGAGGACATGATGGCGTCCCAGATGGAGGCGGCCTCGGCCGACAAGGTGGGCCAGGCCCAGAGAATCGACGACGCCTTGGGGCGCTATGTCGTCGAGGTCAAGCACACCTTCCCCAAGTACGCGACCTTGGACGGGATAAAGCTGGTGGTCGACTGCGCCAACGGCGCCGCCTACAAAGCCGCGCCCTTGGTGTTCAAAGAGCTCGGCGCCGAGGTGAAGACGCTGGGGGTGACCCCGGACGGCAAAAATATCAACGCCCAGTGCGGATCCTTGCACCCGGAGGTCGCGGCCAAAGAGGTGGTCGCCTCGGGGGCACAGCTCGGGATCGCCCT
>JAABTR010000090.1 GCA_011389755.1 Deltaproteobacteria bacterium
CGGCCCCTTTGCGGCGCACGCTCACCTACGCCATCCCTGTCGCGCTCGGTCACGCTCGCAGCGGCGCTCGGGTCCTGGTGCCTTTCGGGCGTCGCCGGGTGACTGGTTTTTTGGTCGAGCCTGTCTTGGACGGCCCAGGCCAGGGCTTCGAAATCAAAGAAGCCATCGAAATTCTCGACGAGGAGCCCGCTCTGCCCGGGGATCTTCTCAAGTTTTTGGTGGAGTCCGCCGGCTACTACATGCACCCCCTCGGTGAGGTCATGAAGGCCGCCCTGCCGCCAGGGATCGACTACTCGGAGCGCAAAGGGATTTTACGAAGACCGAAAATAAACGAGAAAACAGAAAAAATCGCCACCGCGACCCCGCGCGCCGAGCCCGCCCTGCCGCAGCTGGAGAGCCGGGCCCCGGCCAGGGCCCGCATCCTCGCTGCCATCTGTGCTTCGAGCCCCATGCCCATCAAGGACCTGCGGACCGTCTCCCCCTCCTACGCCCCCCAGGTGCGCCGCCTCGCCGCCGACGGCCTCATACGAATCGACCAGCGGGCCGTCTCACCGAGATCGTTTTTTGACGACGCCGTCCCCAAGGACACCCCGCCGGCTCTGAACCCGGAGCAGCACGTCGCCGTTGAGGCGCTCAGTGAAGCGGTGGAAGCCGAGCGCTACCGCGGATTCTTGCTCCACGGCGTGACCGGCTCGGGAAAGACCGAAGTCTACCTCCACGCGATTGAGACCGCCCGGCGCCTCGGCCGCGGCGCCCTCGTGCTCGTGCCGGAGATCTCGTTGACCCCTCAGCTCGTGACGCGATACCGGGCCCGATTCGGGGACGATCTCGCCGTCGTGCACTCGGCCATGACAGACCGCCAGCGTTTCGAACAGTGGCAGCTCGTTCGGCAAGGCCGGGTCAGGGTCGCCATCGGAGTCCGCTCCGCCATCTTCGCCCCCATACCGAATCTGGGAATCATCGTCGTGGACGAAGAGCACGATGGCTCTTTTAAGCAAGAGCGCGGCTTCTCTTACAACGCGAGGGACTTGGCGCTCCTGCGCGCCGCCAGGTGCGCCGCGGTCGCGGTCCTCGGTTCAGCCACGCCTTCGCTCGAGAGCTTTCGAAACAGCCACATCAAAAAACTGACCCTGCTCGAGCTCAAAAAAAGAGCCACCCAAAACCCCTTGCCCACAGTCCAGATCATCGACCTCAAGAGCCACCGGGGCGGCCCCGCGGGTCAGTCGCTCGTGTCGAAACCGCTGTACGACGCCCTGCGCGAGACCCTCTCTCGCGAGGAGCAGGCCATCCTCTTTCTCAATCGCCGCGGGTTCGCTCCCGCGCTTTTATGCACGGCGTGTGGTGAGCTTTTGTCCTGCAAGGGCTGCTCGGTGTCCATGACCCTGCACCTGCGCCCCGAGCTGCTCATCTGCCATTACTGCGGCGCGAACCGGCCCGTCCCCGAGGTGTGCCCGTCCTGCCGCGCCGGTGCCCTGCAGCCGGTGGGGACCGGCACACAAAAGGCCGAGAGGATCCTCGGCGAGCTCTTCCCAGACGCCCGAGTGGCCCGGCTGGACCGAGATGTGGCCTCGGGGCGCGCTGTCGAGGCGCTGCTCAATCGCCTGCGGGCAGGGGAGATCGACATCTTGGTCGGCACCCAGATGGTCACCAAGGGGCACGACTTCCCCCGGGTCACCCTCGTCGGGGTGTTGGCGGCGGACGTGGGGCTGCACATGCCCGACTTCCGGGCGGGGGAGCGCACGTTTCAGCTGCTCACCCAGGTCGCCGGCCGGGCCGGACGCGCTGGCATCGCGGGGCGGGCCTACATTCA
>JAABTR010000091.1 GCA_011389755.1 Deltaproteobacteria bacterium
CGGTTATGAAGCCGGTGGTGGGGTCGACCACCCACAACGCCTGCGCGAGCTTCGTATTCCGAGGCGCCTTGTCGTTGTGGCCCAGCACCGCCTCGACGATGAGCTCGTCGCACCCGTGGCGGCGCAGCACCTCGGCGCCAACGAGGGTGTGGCGCTCGGGATCATCGGAGCACTCATCGAGGTCGAGGTCGTGCACGAGCCCCGTGATCCCCCATGTGTCCCCATCTTCTCCGAACCGCTCGGCCAGCTTGCGCAGACACGCTTCACACGCCAGGCAGTGACTCAGCGTCGGCCCTTTCCCGAGCCGAGCTTCAACCAGCTCGTAGGCTTGTGTTCTGTTCATGGCTTCGTCCTCACGCCCGCGTCTTCGAGCCAGCCGGGGTTGTCCGCGACCGCCCGAAGATAATGGTCGTAATCCCGCTGCATACCCAGGCGCCCCTCCTCCACTTCAAAGGTCAGCTTCTTCATCAAGGCCCCCAGGCTGCGGCCGGGCGCCATGGAGAAGCGTTCGATGAGAGCGTTTCCAAGCCCCTTGGGCAAGGGCGCCGGTCGCGCGTCCTGCTCGCGGATGGCCTCGATCCTCTCGCGGAGCTTGTCTATCTGGCGCAGCCCTCTTCGCACCTTCTCGACGTACTTGCTCGTGATATCGGCTCGCGAGAGGTCGAGGAGGTCATCGAGGGCGTCGCCCATATCTCTCGCAAAGCGCCTGACGGCGGAGTCGGTCCAGGACTCGTCGTAGGACGATGCCCGCAGATGGGCCGCTATCAAGAAGCGGACGCGAGATGAGAGCTCCTCCTCGAACGGGAGGCGCCGCGCTATCTTCTTGTTGAACATCCGAGCGCCGACCTCGGGATGACCGATAAAAGTGACCTGCCCGTCAGACTCGAAGCGGCGGGTCGGCACCTTGCCGATGTCGTGGAGGAGCGCCGCCCAGCGCACCGCGAGCCTGGCCGGGGACTGGCGCACCACCTTCTTGGTGTGCTCCCACACGTCCTTGTGCCGTATCCCCTCGCCAAAGCCCACCATGTCCTGCACCTCCGGCAAGACCATGGCGATGACATCCGTGCGCTCGAGGACATCGAGGCCCCGGTCGGGGCGAGGGCTCAGCAGCAGCTCGTCGAAGGCAGCGCGCAGGGCGTGGGGTTCCATGGGAGACGGCCAGCTCACTTCGCGCGCAGCGCCGGTGCTCGCTTCGAGGGCCGCGGCAAACTCCTCGGGGGCCGATAAAGAAACACTCAAAGGTCGGTGTCTCTCGGGATTCGTTTCGACGTTTTCAATCATCACCGAACCCGGCTGGTTTTGGTCGGCGCTTTTTTGAACATGCGCCGAAACGAAAAGAGGCCCCCGGGACGCCGGAGGCCTCGAAAGTGGGCGATCCCAGATTTGAACTGGGGACTTCCGCCGTGTGAAGACGGCACTCTAACCACTGAGTCAATCGCCCGTAAGCAGCATGCGGATATTATTCGAGACGGCTTTCAAGTCAACCTCAATTCGACTATTTTTGTAGGAACAAACGCACAAGGGAGGACAAGATGCGAATTTTGCTCGTCACAGCGCCTCAACAAGCCGCGGCCGACCTCGCCCGCAGCGTGGTCGAAGAGAAGCTCGCCGCATGTGTCAACATCGTCGAGAAGGTGCGAAGCATCTATCGCTGGAACGATAGTATCGAAGACGAGGCCGAAGCCCTCTTGTTCATCAAGACCACAAACGCCGGCGCCGGGCGCCTTCGAGACCGCGTCATCGAGCTCCATCCCTACGAAGTCCCTGAAGTTCTTTGCTTGACCCCAGGCGAGGACGAGAGCAACCCCGCCTACCTGTCCTGGATAAACCAGACCGTGATGAAATAACCGGCCTCTTTTAGGGTTCGCTCAGTGCAGGAGCTTCTTCGAGGTCACGAACTCGATGATCGCGCCTTCGTCTTCTTCATCGATGGAGGCATCGAAAAATTCGATGTCGTCATCGGTAAAAGACATCGCCATGGGGTGTGAGGTGGACCGCCAGGGCGCGTCGTCATCCAGCGCTTGAGCCGCGACCGCCTGGGCCCCAAAGGCCAGCAAGACGGTCTGCGCCTCTTCGAGCCTCAGCCCCGAGGGGGTGTCCCAGACGAGCACGTCGCCTTCCGCCACAAGAGGCCGATTTTGTTGCCAGCCCACATCGTTGTAGAAACCATAGCGGGCGTAAATGCCCGCGACGTCCCCGGACTCGGCGAAACCGTTTTGCCGAACGAACAGCTCGTCCGTCTCGCGTTTTGCTTCCGTGAGCAGCGCCCCAATCCGGTCGCAGGCCTTCTTGGCCATCGACGCATCCGAGAAATTTGCGACGATGCGCATGGCCCGTTCACCGAAATCGAATTCTTCGTTCATCAAGTACTTTTGCATCACAGTTCGCAGTATTTTGCTTTTCGTTCAAAGGAACGTTTAAGGGCACCCAATAACACAGCACGGTCCGGCAGTCCATGTTGCGAGACGGGAAAACACTACAAACTAAGCCGGTTGGGGTCAAGCGGCGTTCACACCTTGTTGCGAACCCTTTTTCGGCGTGTTAACGAGCATCGATGAATGAAATCGCTCAAGACGAGGTCAAAAGCGCTATGACAGATGCCTTCGCGCTGCTTTTTTTTGTCCTCGTCGCGGCCGCCCCGGTTGCGCTGCGCGCCGACGTCACGGCGAACCCGGAGGGCGACGGCTCAGCGCCGCTCGCGCTCGTGGATGAGACCCTCTCCTTCCTCAAGCGATACGCCCTGACCGCCCCTGACGAGAAGTCCCTCCTGCGCGCGGGCGTCGTGCGCCTGTGCACCGAGCAGATGGACCGGCCAGGCTGCTACCGACCGGATCTCGACGGGCCCAAGACGACACACTCCGGCCCGGACCGCGTTCGCGCTTGGCGCGGGGTCCTCGAATCGGTGGTGGCCGCGGAGAAGAGACTGCGCGGCGATAAGTTCGACGCCCTGGCGCTAGAGCGTTATGTGATGGACGCCATGGTCAGCGCCTTGAACGACGCCCAGTCCTTTTACATCGCGCCGGCGGTGTATCGCAAGATCACCTCCATCCCTGGCGATTTCATCGGCTTTGGTTTCGCACCCCGCTCGGAGCCTGCGGGCCTCCGGGTCGCGGCGGTGTACAAAGACTCGCCGGCTTGCGAGACCGGACTGCGCAGCGGCGACCTTATCACCTTCGTCAACGGTCAATCCGTGGGCGGCTACCGCAGATCCATGGCGCTGGCCGCCATATGGGGCGCCGACGGGGAACGCATCGCGTTGACCGCGAAACGGGGCGCAGCCGAGCGCAGCTTCGAAATCGTCTACCGGCCCTGGACGTTCAAGCCCTACACAGTGACTGCCTCTGGGGGCGTCGCCACCGCTCAGATATCCCATTTGACAGACGGCCTCACGAGCGCCGTCGCCCGGGCGATCTCGGAGTCGAACGCGGGGGGGCTCATCCTGGACATGCGCCAGGCGGTCACAGGCTCCCAGGGCGAGGCGCTGCGACTCGGGGACCTCCTGCTCCCGGAGGCCGACTTCGGCATGAGGCGCTCCGCCGACACGCTCACCCAGCGGCGCTGGAAAACCAAAGGCGCCTCCCCCGGCGAGAACCTCGCCGTCCCGGTGGTCGTCATTTTGTCGGAGAACACGGCCGGCTGGGCCGAGCTGCTCGCGGGCGCGCTGGGGCACCACCAAAGGGCTCTCGTCATCGGCCAGAAGAGCGCCGGCCGCCCTGAAATTCAGCTCATTCGTCCTTTCTCGGACGGCTCTGCCGTTCAAGTAACCTCGTCGAGGCTGTGCGGCCCATCGGACGTCGAGCTCACCACGGGGGTTCGACCCCACGTGGAGCTCTCAGTAAACGACCCGCTCGCCTTGGCACGCACGACCCTCAAGACGTCTGCCGGCGGCGATTTTTCCACGCTGCTCGCTTCGGCGCAAAAGCTCATCGTCGAGTCAGACAAACCGTCCCTTGATTCCGACCGGTAAGCAGGTATACCTTCGTTCAGTAGAAGGGTAAAAAATCCATGGCGGAAAACCTGATCATCATCAACGCGGACGTTGGAGAAACACGGGCCGCGATAATAGAAGACGGCATCATCGTCGAGCTTCTCATCGAGCGAGACAACTCGCGATCCATCATTGGCAATGTTTACAAAGGGCGCGTGGTCCGAGTGCTCCCCGGCATGCAGGCGGCCTTTGTCGACATCGGCATGGAGAGGAACGCGTTCCTCCATGTCTCCGATCTCGTCCACGGAGAGGACTACGAGGTCTTCGCGGACAATGCCTCCGAAGAAGAGCGCGCATGTGACGACGGCAAGATACGGAGGATATCTCGCTACACACCGATCCGCGATATCATCAAGGAGGGCGAATCGGTCATGGTCCAGGTCTCCAAAGGCCCCATCAGCACCAAGGGGGCACGGGTCACGGCGCACGTCTCTTTGCCGGGCAGGCACCTCGTCTACATGCCCACGAGCGATCGGGGCGGCGTGTCCCGCCGCATCACCTCCGACACCGAGCGCAAGCGCTTGTCACGCATCTTAAAGAGGGTCGCGCCCCAGCACGGCGCCCTCATCGCGCGCACCGTGGCCTCGGGCGTCGGGGCAGACGCCTTGGCCGCAGACGGCGCCTACCTCGTGGAGACGTGGAACGACATTCTCCAGCGCAACTCCAACCGGAAGAACCCCGGGCTCTTGTACGAAGAGCTCGATCTGCCTTTGCGGGTCGCCCGAGATCGCCTCAGCGAAAAAGTCTCGGAGATATCCGTCGACAACGCCGATCACTACGAGCGTCTGTATTCGTTCGTGGATCGCCTCATCCCCAGCCGTCTCGATGCCATCAAGCTCTACAGCGGTGAAGAGCCCATCTTCGACGCGTTCGGCATCGAAACGGAGATCAAACGCGCGCTCGAGCGCAGGGTGGCCCTCCCCTCGGGAGGGTACCTGATCATCGACCAGGCCGAGGCGCTGACCGCCATCGACGTCAACACCGGCAAGTTCGTCGGAAAAAGCTCCAAAGACCAAGAAGAGACCATCCTCGTCACAAACCTCGAAGCGGTCGACGAGATCGTCTACCAGCTTCGATTCCGCAACATCGGCGGCCTCATCGTCCTCGATCTCATCGACATGGACAGGCCCACCAGCCGGCGCAAGGTGCTCGGACGGCTCAAGGATCGCCTCCAGGGAGACCGCGCCAAAGCGTCGGTCATCAAAATCTCTCAGTTCGGCCTCGTGGAGATGACGCGGGAGAGAACCAGCGACAGCCTGGGACGGATGTTGCACGAGGCTTGCCCCTACTGCGAGGGGACCGGCTCGATATTGTCCCGGGACACCGTCGCGTATGAGGCGCTGCGGGAGGTTCGACGCAGGTACGACGAGATCAAAGGCGACATCGAGCTCAAGGTCCACCCCGATGTCTCAGAGGTTCTGCACTCGAACGCGCTTGGGCCTCTCAAGGATCTCGAAAAGCGCATCTCCAAGAAGGTGGTCGTCACCAGCGACGGCTCCCTTCATCGGGAGCTCTTCGATATCAGATCCCGTCGCCGCATCGGAGCCAACAAGGAGACAACATGACCGATTCTAAGAGGACCGACGAGCGGGTCACCATCAACAAAGAGTTCGAAAGTTTCGACGCCTTCATCCACGAGTACGTGACCAACATCTCCCGCAGCGGCGTCTTCATCCGCTCGAAGTCACCCCTGCCGGTGGGGACCGAGGTCAACCTGCGGTTCACAGTCATCATGGAAGACATCGAGACCATCGAGGGCGCGGGGAAAGTCGTGCGGGTCGAAAACGATCCTCCCGGCATGGGGGTGATCTTCGTTCACCTCACGTCATACAGCCGCGTCCTGATAGAGCGGCTGCTCACCCGGCCGTGACGCGCGAGCCCGCGCGTTCAGCGTTTCATCTTGGCACGGGATTTCCCCACAGACCTGAGCCTTGGTTCGGGCGGCGATTTCTTTGCGGCGCGCCCTCGCCCCACATCCCCCGCGACAGCGTCGCTTTGTGAGTCGTCCTCCGGCATGGAGGTCACGCGCTTTGCGGCCACCTTCTTTTTTGGAAACGGCCTTTGACGCAGGCGCCCGGGCTCATTGCGATCGGAACCAACCCGAGGACGGAGCTCCTCTTCTTCCATCGCTTCGTCGAAATCGTCCCGAAACGAAGGTCCTCGCACTGGCTCGGGGATCGATGCGCGCCGCCGCCTCTGAGGCCTCCGGGGCGTGGGGTCTTGTGCCGCTTCGGGGTTCATGTCGATGCTGCCGCGAAAGGCGGCTCCCTCGGCGAGGACGACTCGCCCCGCGCGAATATCGCCGTAGACGCTGCCGCCTTCTTCGATCGTGACGTTTCGCTCGGCTTCGACGTTTCCGAGAAGCTCCCCCGCGATGAGGGCATCATAGGCGACGATATCGGCACGAACCTGGCCTCCGGGCTCCACCGTTACGGTACCGGCCACTCTCACACCACCTTCCACGCGCCCTTCGATGATCACGCTCTCGTCGCTCTCGATGTCGCCTGTGATGACTGTGGTCGGCCCGATTATCGTCGTCGAATTGCTCATTTCTTCTCTTTCTTTTTTTAAGACTCTCTCATCCAAAGCGGTCTTTCTTGCCGCCCGGCGACGGCACCCGAAGCAAGATGCCTTTGCTAGATCTACGCCGGTTTCACTCGCAAGTCACGCGTTCGACCTCCATCCCCGAGGGAACCCGCTGGTGCCAAGCGTCCTTCGGCAGGTCGACTCCGAGCTCGACGCCGCCGTTGTCGTACCGCAAGAGGAGGTCGGCGTCTTCGCGTGGCATCTTGACGCGAATCTCATGGGGTATGGCGACGCCATCCACCGCGCTGAAGCGGGAGTTCGCGATGGAAAACAAGGTCCCCCGTTCGTCTCGCACGATCGACCCATGAAGGGGCAGTCCCTGTTCTCGCGTACCTATCTTGAGCGTTTGATGGACGTCGTCTTTTTCAATCTCCACCACGTAGTGTCCCTCTGGGCTCCAGCTGATGTCCGAGGTCCCCTCCACGATGGGCGTGTGTCCGACGAGGATCCTTGCAACGTCCCCAGGAGGCAACGGGATGCGCACGAGCCTTGCGATGTTGCACGGCTCGGCAGGCCCTTCGAGAAAACGCCCCTCGCGCAGATCGTGGAGCTCAAAGCGCCCCTGGGAGACGGTCAGGACGGTCAGGGGGCTGCCGAACGGCGAGACCAGCTCCATCCGCAGGCGGCCTGGAAGCTCGCCGAAGATGAAGATCTTTCCCTGCACGCGGTGTTTTTCGCCGAAGTGATCCACGCGGCCGGTGATGCGAACCGTCTGAATTTGCGTCAAGCGCCGATCGAACGCGGCGAGGAGGTCGTCCGCCTTGGTGAACCCGCCGCGAGGCATCTGCACCGGCCCGCAGCCAGAGCAAACCGCCACGACCGCCGCTGCCAAAAGGCCCACACCGAAACGTCCGCAGCCCCGCCGCCTCGAGCGCATCTTCATATCTCCCGTCTGCCCTCGAAGGCGCGCCCGAGGGTCATCTTGTCGGAATACTCCAGCTCACCGCCATGGGGTATCCCAGAGGCGATCCGAGATATCTTGACGTCTCGACCCTCGAAAACGTGCCTGATGAGCATCGCCGTCGCCTCCCCTTCCACCGAGGAGCGCGTGGCGACAACCAGCTCGCGGGTGCCGCTTTTTGCCACCCGCGCGGCGAGCAGGTCGATCTTGAGCTCCCCCGGACCGATCCCGTCGAGGGGGCTGAGCATGCCGTGGAGCACGTGGTAGCGCCCCCGAAAGGCGCCGCTGTTCTCAATGGCCCAGAGATCTGGGACGCTCTCGACGATGCAGATGACCGAGTCGTCACGGCCGTCGTCGGAGCAGATCTCACACGGATCGCCTTGAGAGAGGTTGCGGCACTCGGAGCAGGGGCAAACCCGCTCGCGCAAGGTGGCGATCTCCTCTCCCAGCTTCTGAAGGTACTCCTCAGGGGCTTTGAGAAGATGAAACGTAAGCCGTAGCGCCGTGCGCTGCCCGATCCCGGGCAGTCGCGCGAGCAGCTCGGCCATTTGAAAAATGGCGTTGGTCATCCCGCAAGGCCCTTAGAACATTCCCGGAACTTTCATCCCTCCGGTGACCTCTTCGGTGGCTGCGGTTATCTTCTCCCCGGCCAAGGTCAGCGCTGCGTTGACTCCGGCGATGACGGCGTCGCTCAGGGTCTCCAGATCCTCGGGGTCCACGAGCTCTTTGTCGATGTCGATCGCCGTGATCTCTCGCGCCCCGTTGATGGTTGTCTTGACCTTGCCGCCCACCGCCTCTGCGGTCCACGTCTGCTCTTTGATGTCTTCTTTAACCTTTTCGAGCTTGCTTTGCATGCGGTGCGCCTGGCGCATCATCTCGGGGATACCCCCGCGGAAAGCCATGCCGCCGCCTTTTTTATTACCTTTGGCCATCTTCAGTTGAGCTCCTTGATCTGGGAACCGATACTCACAGTTGGTCGGATTCAAGCCTAACTTTTACACTTCGTGACGCGCCGTTTCCACGCAAACTTTCGTCACCGTCCCGCCGAACTCGGCGATTGCGCCTCGCACCAAGGGATGCTGCCGGGCCTCTTCCTCGCGGCGCCGGTCCTCTTCTTCGCGCTCGAGCCTGCGCCGGGTCACCACGGGGACCCCCTCGGTCTGGTCTACCGCCACGTCCACCCGCACGTCGCCGCCCGCGTGCTCAGCCAGACAACCGGCGATGTCCTCGAGCCTATCACGCGCGAGCGCCGCCACAGCGGCGTAGTCGCCGGGGAAGCAGAAGGTCACGCCGAAGCCATCGTCGTCGATCCGCGGGACACCGCACTCCAGGATGGACGCCAGGCTCGGGAACCTTTTTTGCAGACCGGATATCACCGGTCCCCACTGCTGGGGTGGCGGCAGCGGCCGCTTTGGGGGGTTCTTTTTTACCCTCGGCGCCTCAGGCGGCGCCTGTGCTAAAGCGACCGGCGGCACCTGTGGCTGAGCCGCGGCAGGAGCCCGGCCTGAGCTCTGCGCCGGCTCAGGCGCCGCGTTCGCGTTGGACTCGGATGACCCCATGGGGGCTTTTACAAGCGCCTCGGAGACTCTCTCGGCGCTGCCCGAGGTCGCCCCGGCGCCGCCGCCGGTGCCACCCGAAGGGGGCGCCGGCCTCGAGAGCCCCCCGCGGGCGGCCAGGGCCTCCAGCCGGCTCAAGATATCAGCCGCCGGCAAGAGCTCGCCCAGATCGGCCAGCCTGGCCAGGGTCGCTTCCATCAAAATTTTCGGGTGGCTCGATCGCGCGATGCTCTCGTAACTGTCGGAAAAGTGCTTGAAGTTGCGATGGAGGGTGTCCCTCGTGACGCTCCTGGCTTGCTCGACGAGTTCGTCGATCTCTTCTTTGGGCAAGTCCAGCACGTCCTGATCCCCGCCGCAGACCCCCGCGACCACCAGGTTGCGCAGGTGTTCGAGCAGGGCCCGGCCGAAGGTGACCATGTCCAGGCCCTGGTCATCGACCTTTTGGACGATCTCGAGACACCGCCGGGCGCTTGATTGAAGCAGCGCCGCGCTCAAGTCGTAGAGCACCCGGCGCTCCACGATCCCCAGCAGGCCCGCCACCAGCTCTCCGGTGAGCTCCGACGCTCCGGCCGCCAGGACCTGGTCCAAAATGGACAAGGCGTCTCGCATGGAGCCTTCGGCCTCACGCCCGATGAGGGCGAGCGCCGCCTCGTCCGTTTTTATCTCTTCGGACTCGAGGATCCTGTGGATGCGCTCGATGATCGCCGCGGTGGGGATCCTTCGGAAGTCGTAGCGCTGACAGCGCGACAGGATCGTCACCGGGATCTTGTGAGGCTCGGTGGTGGCGAAGATGAACTTGACGTGAGAGGGCGGCTCCTCCAGCGTCTTGAGCAGCGCGTTGAAGGCGCTGACCGACAGCATGTGGACCTCGTCGATGACGTAGATCTTGAAGCGGCCGATCACCGGGCGGTAGGGCACTGTCTCGCGCAGCTGCCTGACATCCTCGACCGAGTTGTTCGAAGCGCCATCGATCTCGATGACATCGACGGCCCGGCCCGAGGTGATCGACAGACACGACTCGCAGGCGCCGCACGGGATCTTCGTCGGCCCCTCCGCGCAGTTGAGCGCCTTGGCCAGGATCCGCGCCAGGGAGGTCTTGCCGCAGCCGCGCACCCCTGAAAAAACGAACGCGTGAGCCACGCGATCCATCTCGATGGCGTTCGCCAGCGTCTTGGTCACGTGACCTTGTCCGACGACGTCTTCGAAGGTCTGAGGACGCCATTTTCGCGCGAGTACTAGGTAAGACATCTACAGCTCGTAACACAGCCCTTCGCGGGCAGCATCGGTTTTTGGGAAAAGCTTGCGGCAGCGGGCTTCTTTGTCGCGGACCTGGGCGTCGCCTTGCGCCGGATCGTGGTGGAACAAGACCAAGCGCTTGGCCCCCGCGAGCTTCGCGAGCCGAGCTCCCTGCTCAAAGGTGGAGTGCCCCCAGCCGACCCGGGGCAGGCCGCTCTTTTCTCCCGTGTACTCCTCGGGGGTGTACTGGGAGTCGTAGATGAACAGCTCAGCGCCTTTTGCCAGCTGGAGTACGTTGGCATCGGGCTCTTCGAGCTGCTCGGTGTCGGTGCAGTAGCACATCGCCTTGCCTCGGTGCTCCACCCGGTAACCGTAACAGCCGTTGGGGTGGTTGAGGCTGAGCGCCTGAACGGTCACGTCGTCCGCGATCTCGATCACCTGGCCATCGACGCACTCGTGAAACTCCATCGACGCAGCCATCTGCTCCAGGGTCAAGGGGAAATTTGGGAAGTTCATCTGCCCGGCGAGGGTCTCGGCGAGGGTCGTGGTCACGTTGCTCCCGCCGTACAGCTCGATGTGGTTTCCCGGCGCCAGGGCAGGCAAAAAAAACGGAAACCCCTGGATGTGATCCCAGTGAACATGGCTAAAGAACATCGATGCCCGCACGGGGGCCTCGGCCATGAGCTTCTCGCCCAGGCCGCGCAGACCGGTCCCGCCATCCAAGATGATGATCTCCTCGCCACACCGCACCTCG
Organism: Deltaproteobacteria bacterium; assembly: GCA_011389755.1. Taxonomy (GTDB): domain Bacteria; phylum Myxococcota_A; class Polyangia; order JAAYKL01; family JAAYKL01; genus JAABTR01. The sequence goes on from JAABTR010000091.1 coordinate 11,022, forward strand.
ACGCAGGCGGTGTTGCCGCCCACCTCGACAGTCGACTCTCCGGGCGTAGGGATCGACCCCCGCACGCCCCAAAAACGCACCTGGAACATCAGCGCCCTTCTTCGCACCCGCAACGCGCCGCCGCCCACCCGAACATCCTCATTGGAGACGCGCGAGGTGGTTCACAGCTCCTCGAGGTCCTCTGCCGCGCTGGGGGCGGCAACCGCCGAGGCCTCGTCCTTTTGCTCCTTGAGATTTTTGACGCCCTCGTTGGGCGCGAGCACGTTGAGCCCCCAAAGCAGCAGCGGGAGGAGGGCCATCGCGATGAGTATCGCCACAGGCTGTTTTCTGGGGATCTGGGCTGACAACTTCTCGAAATGAGAGAGCTCCTGATTCATCGACGCCTCCTTGATGGGCCGAAGAGCGTGGTCACTCGTTGGTATGAATCGGACCACGCGGCTGTCAAGCTATATTACTTGTTATAAACGCTGCGAGTCAATGAATCAAAACCCAGCTAATCTTTTGTATTCCCGATTCATTTTGGATCCCGGCGCCATCAAAAGTCGCAGTTCCCCGGAGTTCTGGCGAACGGGATGACGTCTCGGATGTTCTTCATGCCGGTCACGTACATGAGCGCCCGCTCGAAACCGAGCCCGAACCCCGCGTGTGGCGTGCCGCCGTAGCGGCGCAGATCCAGGTACCACCAGTAGGGCTCTTTTTCGAGACCGAACCGCTCCATCTGCCCCTCGAGCACATCGAGGCGCTCCTCGCGCTGGGAGCCGCCTATGATCTCGCCCACGTGGGGCACGAGCAGGTCCATCGCCGCCACCGTCTTCTCGTCATCGTTGACCCGCATGTAAAAAGCTTTGATCTCCCGCGGGTAGTCCACGACAAAGACCGGTTTCCCCACCAGCTCCTCGGTGAGATACCGCTCGTGCTCCGACTGCAGATCGGCGCCCCAGTCCACCGGGTATTCGAATTTCTTTTTCGAGGTCTTCAAGCGATCGATGGCCTCGGTATATGTCATCGCTTCAAAGGACGAGCCGACGAGCGCTTCAAGCCTCGCCCGCAGACCCTTCTCGATCCACTGATCGAAGAAATCGATATCGTCGGGGCACCTCGCGAGCACCTTGGCGACGATCACCTTGATGAAATCCTCGGCCAGCGCCATGTCGCCTCTGAGGTCGCAAAAGGCCATCTCGGGCTCGATCATCCAAAACTCCGAGGCGTGACGGGCGGTGTGGGAGTTCTCCGCCCGAAACGTCGGACCGAACGTGTAGACGTTTTTGAACGCCAGGGCGAAGACCTCGGCCTCGAGCTGGCCGCTCACCGTGAGGGAGGTCTCCTTGGCGAAGAAATCTTGACTGAAGTCGACCGCGCCGTCTTTTTTGGGGATCGGCGCAGCCGGGTCGAAGGCGGAGACCCGGAACATCTGTCCGGCCCCCTCACAATCCGACGCGGTCACGATGGGGGTGTGGACCTGGATGAAACCGCGCTCGTCGAAGAACTCGTGGATCGCCATCTGCAAGGCATGTCGCACGCGAAAAACCGAGCCAAAGGTCCGCGCCCGAGGCCGCAGGTGGGCCATGGTCCTTAGAAACTCGAACGAGTGGCGTTTTTTCTGCAGGGGATACCCCTGCTCCACATCCCCAACCACGGTGACGCTGTGGGGCTTGAGCTCAACCGTCTGGCCCTTGGCCGGCGACGCCACCAAGGTGCCCTCGGCGCGGACCGCCGCTCCGGTGCCGAGCCTTACAATCTCCGCATAGTTGGGCAAAGACGGGTCGGCGACGACCTGCAACGATGCCGCGCACGAGCCGTCATTGACCTCGAGAAAGACCACGTCCTTGCCCGCGCGCGCGGTGCGCAGCCACCCTTCGACGACCACCGCCTCTTTGGGCGGCTCATAACCCAGTAACATCTTGACCGATTCCGACATCTTCAGCGCACTCCTTATTTTTTTCGTAAGATGACTCGGAGGCCCGCGGGGCCTTTGGCTTTGAGCTCCTTCATGGCGCCGCCGGCCCGGCGCCGCCGCTCTTTTCCTTCCTCAGCTCCAGGCCGTGGTAGATGGCCGCTCCGCTCACGTCACCCCAGACATTGACGGCGGTGCGTCCCATATCCAAGAGGCGATCGAGGGCGAGTATCAACCCGATCCCCTCCAGGGGCAAGCCCAGGGCGCCGAGCACCACGGCGATCATGACGAGGGACGCCGACGGGATCCCCGCCGTGCCCACCGCGGCCAAGGTGGCCATCACGAGCACCGACGCCTGTTCGCCGAGCCCCAGCTCCATGCCGTAGGCCTGGGCGATGAACAGCGCCGCCACCGCCTCATACAGCGCGGTGCCGTCCATGTTGACCGTGGATCCGAGGGGCAAGACGAAGTTGGCGATCCGCGGCGGGATCTTGCCCCGGTTCGTGGCGTTGTCAATGGTCACCGGCAAGGTGGCGGAGCTCGAGCTTGTGGAAAAGGCCGTGAGCAAGGCGGGGCTCACGGCGCGAAACAGCGCCCAAGGGTTTTGTCCGCCCACGAACTTGAGCAAAATGGGCAAGATCACAAAAGCTTGGATGACCAGCCCGAGTGCCACGGTGATCCCGAAGCGCGCGATGGAAGCGAACGCCTCGGTGCCGTGGACCGCCATGGTGCGCACCAAAAGAGAGAGCACTCCGGCGGGCGTGAGCAGGATCACCAGGTCGGTGATCTTCATCATCACTTTGAAGAGCCCGTCGAACAGGTCCATGAGCGGCGCTTTGACCTCCCGGCTCATGGTGGTGAGCACCGCCCCGAACAGGATGCAAAAGAGCAGAAGCGGCAAGAGCCTGCCCGCGCCCAGGTCGGAGGCGGCGTCTCCGATGGGGTTGACCGAGACCAGGTGCATCATGAATTGCCCAAACGATCGGGTCTCGATCGCGAGCTCCTCGGGCATCTGCCCCGCCGCCCCGAGATCGATGCCGTCGCCGGGACGAACGAGGTTGACCAGGGCCAGCCCGATGGCCACCGAGATCGCCGTGGTGCCCAGGTAGTAAATGGTGACCCAGCCCCCCATCCGCCCCACCTTGCGCACGTCCCCGACCCCTGAGACGCCCGTGATGATGGCCGCGATGATGAGGGGGACCACCACCATCTTCAGAGCGCGCAGAAAGAGGTCGCCGGGCAGCCCGAGCTGCCAGCGCTCCACCTGCTCGGGTGTGACCCCGCCCTCGTGCAAGGCCACCCCGGCCGCGGCGCCCACCACCACCGCGCCGAGGACCCACCAGGGGAGGGTCTGCCTGTAGACGCGAAGCGCGCCGCCGCCTCTTGGCTCCTTCGACTTCGTATTCTCGTCGGACATCGCCCGATAATACCCGAGACACAAAGCAGTTCACAAGATCCGCGCCCTGGCCCTGCACCGGCCTTGCCCTTTTTCATCCAGACATGTTTACTCAACATAGACGGAAGCCCGCTTGAAAACGCGTCACAATGACCATCACGAGCCCCGGGCGGCTCGGCAGCCAAGGGAGGGCACAGTGTCTTACAAGGGAATTCGACAAGAGCAGTTCGCCGGCCGCGGCGCGCTGGATGTTCGCACCGCCGCCCAGTCTTCCGCCGATGAACGCAGCGCCTTCATCCGCAGAACCTACGGTCACCTCGCCGGAGCGATCTTGGTGTTCGCGCTGCTCGAGGCGGTCCTGCTCGGACCCATGAGGCCGGCGGTGGAGCCGCTCATCCAGGCCATGCTGGCCTCCCGGTTCGGTTGGCTCATCGTGCTGGGGCTCTTCATGGCGGTGGGCTGGATCGCGGATCGCTGGGCCCGCTCGCAAAAATCTCCAGCGATGCAGTACCTGGGGCTCGGCCTCTATGTGTTCGCCGAGGCGATCATCTTTTTGCCCCTTTTGTTTATGGCGGCGTTCTATTCTTCGCCCACCGTGATCCCCATGGCCGGGATCCTCACCGGGACCTTGTTCATCGGGCTGACAGGCACCGTGTTCATCACCCGCAAGGACTTCTCCTTTTTGCGCTCGGCGCTCATGATAGGCGGCTTCATCGCCCTGGGGGTCATCGTCGTGGCCATCCTCTTCGGCTTCGAGCTCGGGATGCTCTTCTCGGTGCTCATGATCGCGCTGGCCGGAGGATACATCCTCTACTACACCTCCAACATCCTCCACCACTACGGGCCCCAGCAGCACGTGGCCGCCTCACTGGCCCTGTTCGCCGCGGTGGCCCTCATGTTCTGGTATGCGGTGCGGCTCTTCATGTCCCGCGACTGACGAGCTGCGCGCCCTTTAAAAAATCGCCCCGCGCCTCTTTACTGGCCTTCATCGATGCACACACTGTTTGGCGAGCGACACGAAAGAGGTCGCTTCCCAAAATATCACAAGAACTTCAAGGAGGTCAGCCATGTTCGGACCAAGAGGTTTTCGTTCGCGAGACATCTTCGAGGAGATGAACCGTTTAAACCGTCAGATGAACCGGTTGTTCGGCGATCTTGAAAATCGCACTCCCTCGTCCAGCGACGTGTTTCCGCCCCTCAACATCTACGATGACGGGGAGTCCTTCTTCATCCGCGCGGAGATGCCCGGCATCGATCCCGACAAGCTCGAGGTGCACGCCACCACCGAGGCGCTCACCATCAAAGGAGAGCGACCGCCTGTCGAGCCGAGAGAGGGGGTCAGCTATCACCGCAAGGAGCGCGATCACGGCCGCTTCAATCGGTCGATAGCGCTGCCGCAGGCGGTCAACCCCGAAAAGATCATCGCGAACTACAAGCTGGGAGTGCTCGACGTCATGCTCCCGCGCGCCGAGGAGACCAAGCCGCGCAGGGTAAAAATTCAAGGCTGAGCGCGTCAGTTTCCATGATGAAAAAACGGTGAAACGTAAAGCTGACGAATTACCCGAGAAGGAGAGTCTATCATGGCCGAAAATACAGAAAAAAAAGCGATCGAGACCAGGAACAAAGAAGAGATCAGCCGCGCCGAAGGCGAACCGACCCGGGCCGGGGTCTTTTACACACCGCTGGTCGACATCTTTGAAAATGAAAAAGAGATCACCGTGACAGCCGATCTCCCCGGGGTCTCCCGCGACCACCTGGACATCGACGTCCGCGACAACGTGCTGACGCTCACCGGGCAGGTCCAAGAGCCCGACACCCGTTTCAACCCGGTCTATACCGAGTACGGAGTGGGCGGGTACCTGCGGCGCTTTAACCTGAGCAATAAAATCGATCAGTCTAAGATCCAAGCCAACATGAATGACGGCGTCCTCACCCTCACGCTCCCCAAGGCAGAGCGGCTTCAGCCCCGCAAGGTCAACATCACCACGGCTTGAGACGCGCGGGGCCCCGTCTCGCACCGCCGCGCGCTCACCCGGCCGGCATCGGCTGCGTGGAGACAGGTGGCGCGTTCTTGACGGACTCCAGGATATCCTCGCCCACCGATCTGAGCAGCGCCAACAGGTTGACCTGGGCCTCGAGCCGTTTGACCGCCAAGTTGACATTCGCCGCGGATAGAGTCCGCCGCGCGTCCGTCACCTCCAAAGAAGAGCCGGTCCCCGCTCGATAGGACGCCTCGACCAAGGTGAGCCCCTCCTTGGCCAGCTTGGCCTGGTTGTCGGCGATGCGCACGGAGGTCAAAGTCGCCAAGTAGTCGCGCTGAGCCTTGCGGACGGTCGTGCTGACACTGACCTTGGTCTCTTCGAGCTGAATCATCGCCTGTCTGAGCGACGCGCGCTTCTCGTCCAGATCGGCGTAACGAAAGTGGTTGTAGATCGGCACCGACAGCGTGAAGACCAAGGACCACCGGGACCGATCCTGTGATCCCAGGTCGGCCGGCTTGGTGAACTGGTACTGGAGGCCCCAGCCCACGTCGAGGGTGGGCAGGAACTGCATCCAGGACGCATCGAGCTGCGTGTCGGCCACGTCGACCATCGCCCGTTTGAAGGCCACGTCGCTGTGGGAGCGCAGCGCCTGCTCCACCAACTGGGGACTTCGCTTGTCTGGAACAGGGACCGCGGGCGCCTCCACGGGCAGGGGGAGGCCGTCCACCTGAGCGGCGCTTGCCAGGGCGTCTCGCGCGTTGTCGAACGACAGATGGGCCGAGATGAGCTCTTGACGAAACTGCTCCAGATCGGTCTCGGCCCGAATCACGTCGATGCGCAGCCCCATGCCGGCGTCGAACCTGGCCTTGGCCACTTCGAGATGGTGGGCCGCCGAGCGAACCTGTGTCTCGCGCAGCGCGATGAGATCCCTCGCCATGAGGGCCATGAAGTATCCCTGGGCCAGCTGGTGGAGCATCATCTGCCGCCCGTCTTCCACGCCGGCGCGGGCTGCCTCTGCGCCCCGCCTCGCCGTGGCGATGGTCATCCAGGACTTGGCGTTGACGAGGCTCATGCCCACCTCGACTTTGCCTGATAAATTTTCTTGGTAGCGGACGACCAGAGGCTGCATGTTGGGCAGGCTCATCCCAGCCGGGAGGTTGGAGGCAAAGTCTACAGTGTCCTCGTGGTCGTTGTGCATGTAGGTCATGCTCGCCTGGGCGCCGGGCATCACCAGGGCGTAGGCTTGGCTGAGCTTGGCGTCCGCTTTTTCGATCTCCAGCCGGGCCGCCTCGAAGCTCAGGTTGCGCTTCTGGGCCGCCTCGAGCAGCTCTTCGAGCGTCATGGCCGGGCCGGGAGTGATGTCCGGCAGATCCACATCGCGCGTCGCCTGGGCTGCCGCATAATACTTGAGCGACGCGTCGTCGGGCGAATCCCCCGGCTGCCCTGCCGTCGCATCCGCCGCGTCGTCGACACTCTCCGAAGGAGCTGTCGCCGGGGCGTCAGGCGTGGCCAGAGGCGGCTGCTTCTCTCGCTGAGCCCGGGCGCCCGGACCGAGGCCTGTGAAGAAAAAAGCTGTCACGACGAAACAAAAAATCCCGTACTTCCGCTTCATGGGGTGGCCTTCCGAAGAAAAAAAATCTTCGCTATGAGATAGCTGCGCGGCGAAGCTGTCAACCCCGGTTTTTCCTCAAACTGTCAGTTGACGAGGACTGGTCTGGTCTCAAGCTGCATCAGTTGAATTGTGACTTTCGCCTGAAGACGTTAAGTTGGGTTATCAATAGGGTCAACTGAATGCCGGCGCTCCTCGAGCCCGCCGGATCATTGTAAGGACGCGGAAGGTGAAAAAAGCACTATCAGGTATCCTCGCAGTCTCCGTCGTCGCGGCTATAAGCGGCGGAGCTGCGGGTCAGCCGCGGGACAATCCGCTCGATCGGGCCCGCCGCCACATGGAGATGGGACAAAAAGCGTTCTCCGAGGGCAGCTACGAAGAAGCCGCCGACCGTTTCATCGACGCCTTCTCCGCGTCACCGTTCCCGGCGTTCATCTACAACGCGGCCTTGTCTTACGAAAAATCCGGCTCCTACGAGAGAGCCGCGGACTTCTACAGCCGGTACCTCGACGCGGAGCCCAAAGCCCCGGATGCGGACGATGTCCGCGAAAAGATCGCGTCTTTGCTGCGCACAGCGAAGGCGCAGGCGGCCGCAGCCGCGGGCACACAGGACGAGCCCCCCGCCCCGGAGCCGGAAGTCAGCATCACCGAGCTCGAGATGAAGTCGCTCATCTCCGTGCGAACCAACCCGCCCGACGCTCGCATCAAGATCGTCGATGAAGACGGCGACGTGGTCGCATCCCTGGACGGCGACGCGGCTCAGACCGTCGTCAAGGGGAGCTACACGATCGAGGCCAGCCACCCGAACTTCCGCACCGTCGAGACGAAGATCCACGTCACCGCAGGTCAGGTCTATGTGGTCGTCGTGGAGATGAGCCAAGGCGCCTTTCTCGGCTTTTTGCGCGTCACCAGCGACGTGCCTTCCGCCACTGTGCACATCGACAATCGCGAGCTCGGAGCTGTGGGCACCACCCCTTGGGGCAACGTCCTGCCCACCGGCCCCCACACGGTGTGGGTTGGAAAACCCGGCTTTGAGACCGTGGAAGAGACCATCGAGCTCGAGTTGGGACGTGAACACGAGCTCTTCGTGGAGCTAGAGCGCCTCCACTTCGGAACGCTGGAGGTCAAGACCAACGTCGAAAACGCCCAGGTCTACGTGGGCTCCCGTCTCGTCGGCGACGCCCCCCTCGAGACCCAGCTGCCCCCGGGAAAGCACGCGGTCACCATCTCGGCCGAGGACATGAAGAGCTACGAGACGATCGCGACGGTGGAAGGCGGCAAGAGCACGAAGCTGCTCGTCAGAATGAACCCCAAGCCCAGCCGATCCTCTGCTTGGGTGTCGGCTTCGGTCGGCGCAGCGCTCCTGGCCGCAGGCGGGGTCACGGGCGGTTTCGCCCTGAAAAACCGCAACGAGCTTCGAGAGCTGCGCCGCGACGGCCGCCTGGCCGACGACGATCCCCGCATCCAGCGCGGTTTCCTGCTCGGGCTCGGCGCGGACGTGGCGTTCGGACTGGGTGCCGTGGTCGCCGGGGTGAGCATCTACTACTTCCTCCGGGATCCGCTCCCGCCCTCCGAAGGAAAAATCGTCGACCCGGTCGATTTCGAAAAAAACCCCGAGCCCGCGGCCCAGCCGGAAGAACCGTCCGCCGACGTTTTGTCGTCCGACGCGTCCACCGCCCCACCCAGGCCCACCTTCGTGGTCGCGCCTTTGGCGGGCCCCCACGCGGCCGGTCTAGGGCTTTCGGTGGCATTTTGACCAGGAGATCGGCCATGAAAGGAGCCTTCGAGATGCTCGCCCGAATAGCCGCTTTCGCGGCCGCGGTCTTCGCATTGAGCTGCTCTTCCATCGATTTTTTCGGTTACGCCGAAAACACCGGGCTCGACGTCGTCGAGCGTCCCAAAAACTACGGCTCTTCTCGGTTCGGCTCACAGCTCGCCGCCACGGGAGACGCCCGCTACGACATCCTCGCGGTCTCGGCCGGCCGCGGGAGCAAGACGGTCTTTTACGACTTGGCCGTCGAAGGCGCGCTCAAAAACCTCGAAAGTCCGCGCAAGGGCTACCCCGCGCGCAGCGCTACAATAGAGCGGACGGGCAGCGGCGCCTCCTTGGTCGGTCTCCCCTCGTGGTGGGCACAAAATCCCGACACCGGAAAGGCCCGGGCCATCGGAGGGTGCGTCGCCATCGGACAGCCCGGAGCCGGCGAAGACGAGGACGAGCCCCGCGTCGCGATCCAGTGCCTCGGCACCGACCTGCACGAAGAACTCATCTCTCCTCCGATCCCAAACGCGGCCGAGGTGTCATCGGCGCCGTCCCACGAGGGCTTCGGACAAGAGCTGGCGGCCATCCGCCCCGAAAAAGGGGGCGAGAGGTCTCTTCTGGCCGCAGCGTCGGACAAGTACGTGGTGGTCTACTCGGCCTCGGGTGACGCAAACCGCTCCCAGCTGGTGGACCTGCGCTCGTCCGCCGACCCCTATTACCGGGACTCGGAGCGCGTGTTCGAGCTCACCGCGGGACGCGCAGCCCTGCCCCTGCCCTGGGATGACACCCCACAGCGGCGCTACTTCGTCGCCGTCACCCTAAAAAATCACGAAGATTTTCGAACCGTCTTGTTCGTGCAAAACGGGACGCTCCTCGAGCGTGCCGCGTGCTTGGAGCTCACCAGCAGCCCGGGGTTCGGCGGCGTGATGACCACCGGAGACTTGGACGCCGACGGCGATGACGAGCTCATCATCGCCCCCAGCGCCCTGCCGGACCGGCGAAACGAAGTGCGCATCTACCGAGTCGCTCGCCTCATCGGCGAAGGAGATCCCCAAAGCTGCCTGGGTGACGACTTCATCCCGGATGGGTCCTTGACTCCCGGGGTGACCGATGGGAGCATTTCGTGCGGAAACGGCTGCGAGTTCGGCAAGCAGCTCGTCGCCGGAGACATCGCCACCGACGACGCGGGACAAGAGCTTGCGATCGGGGCGCCGGGAGCCACGGTCGACGGCAAATCCCGCGCCGGGGCCGTCTACATCTACCGAGGG
>JAABTR010000527.1 GCA_011389755.1 Deltaproteobacteria bacterium
TGCGAGCCTCGTCATCGGCGCCGCCTTTAAAAAAACCGAAAAAAAGTACGGCGCTCGAGCTCAGCGGTACGCGACGTTGGAGGCCGGCGCCGCGGCGGAGAACATCCTGCTCGAGTCCATCGCGCTTGGCCTCGGGGCGGCCTTCGTGGGCGCGTTTGACGACGAGCGGGTCGCTCAGACGGCTGCCCTGCCCGAAGGCGCGACGCCGCTGGCGATCGTTGTGGTGGGGATTCCCAAGAAATGACTGTGAGGCAAAGTCTGGACGCGATATCTGCGATGGAAGAGCGCACTGTTTTGAAAACCACCGCTGGGAAACCTCACCCTCTCGGTGCGTCCGTCACTGCGCAGGGCGTGAACTTTGCGGTTTTTTCTCAAAACGCGACCCGCGTCTGGTTGGAGCTCTTCTCTCCGTGGGCCCCCGAAGATCCCGTGGCCTCCATCGAGCTTTCGGCGCGGCAGCGCTTTGTCTGGCACTGCCACGTGGAGGGTGCGGGCGCCGGGTGGAGGTATGTCTACCGCATGGACGGCCCCTACGAGCCGAGACGAGGTCACAGGTTCAATCGATCCAAGGTGCTCATGGACCCCTACGCCAAAGCGCTTGACGGGAGATACCGGGGCGATTTTGCGCGCCATGTGGGCTATGATCCCTCGTCGGCCCGGGGGGACTTCTCTTTTGATGCGCGGGACAACGCCGATGTGGCGCCGCGGTGCGTGGTGGTCGATGACGCCTTCGACTGGGGGGATGACGTCCACCCGAACCTACCCCTCGAGGAGCTGGTCATCTACGAGACCCACGTGCGGGGGCTGACCCGCCATCGCTCGAGCCGGGTCACAGGTCCGGGCACCTTCGGGGGGGCGGCCCAGAAGATCCCCTACCTCCTCGACCTGGGGATCAACGCGGTGGAGTTTCTTCCCATCGCCGCGAAGATGGACGAGCCGTTCTTGGCTGAGCGGGGCCTGACCAACTACTGGGGTTACAACCCCTTGGGGTTTTTCGCTCCGGATTCGGCGTTTGCCTCGAGGCAGGATGACCCCGCGGCGGTGGTCACCGAGTTCAAGGAGATGGTTCGCGCTTTTCACGCGGCCGGGATCGAGGTGATCCTCGACGTGGTCTTCATTCACACCGCTGAGGGCGGCCGCTATGGCTCCACCGTGAGCTGGCGGGGGATCGACAACGCGGTCTACTACCAGCTCGACCCCAGGGATTTCAGCGAATACCTGGATGTGACCGGCTGCGGCAACTCCCTCGACTTCGAGCATCCCCAGGTGGTGCAGCTCGTGATGGACGCCATGCGCTACTGGGCAAGCGAGATGCACGTGGACGGCTTTCGCCTGGACCAGGCGGCCGGGCTCGGCCGGCAAGGGGGGCGCTTCAACCCGTGGGCGCCGATCTTCGTGGCGATGTACCAAGACCCGGTCTTGTCGAAGGTTAAGCTCATCGCCGAGCCGTGGGATTTGGGGTGGGCCGGGGATCGGGCGGGGGCCTTCCCGTCGAACTTTGCGGAGTGGAACGGGCGGTTTCGCGATATTTCCCGGCTTTTTTTTCGCGGAGATCCCGGGCAGGCGGTGCGTTTTGCTCCACGGCTTGTGGGAAGCCCTGACATGTTTGCAAATGGTCGCTCGAGTGCCCAGAGCATCAACTACATTACATGCCACGACGGCATGACGCTGTGGGATCTGGTGTCCTACGGGCAAAAGCACAACTTGGCCAATCAGGAGGGGAACCGGGACGGAGGTCGCGATTTCTCTTGCAACCACGGCGCAGAAGGGCCGAGCACGGATCCTCGCATTCGCGCCGCGCGCCTGCGGCAGGCCGCCAACCTCGCCGCGGCGCTTCTTTTGTCTCGAGGGACGCCCATGATCCTCGGGGGCGATGAGATGCTGCGAACCCAAGAGGGCAACAACAACGCGTACTGCCAGGACAGCGCCCTGAGCTGGTACGACTGGTCGCTGCTCGAAGAAAACGAAGCGCACTTCGCGTTCGTTCGGGCGCTCGTGGCGCTGCGCCGGCGAATCTGCGTCACCGGGGAAGCGCCGGTGGACCGAGGACGGGATTGGGAGGACGAGATCTTTCTCGGTGTCGACGGGAAGGCTCCCCACTGGGATGACAAAGGCTTGCGCTGCTTTGCCTATCTGCGAAAGAAGCCATCAGAAGAGCTCATGCTGATTTTGAGCTCCGAGAAGACACAAAGGGACTTTGTTTTGCCCGGTCTGCCCGCGGGTTTCGAATGGCGACGGGCCGTCGACACGGCGGCTTCGCCCGGTCGCCGGGTGCTTCTGGAGGGCGACTATGAGCCTCTGCTGGTCGAGGATCGCTACACGGTCCGAGGGCCGGCCGTGGTGGCTTTAGTGTCGGTCAAAACCGACCGGTGAGCACGAGTCCCCGCCCTGTGGGTATCACGACCACCTCCAGCGCCTCGTCATCGGTGTCGGTTTTTGCTTTGTCCGCAAGTAAAGATGCCACAAGCAGCACGCCGCCGGTGGCCACCAGTGCGCCGCCAGCGATGATCCCGATGGTCCCGACGCGGCTGCGCGTGTCCCAGTCATCATTGGCGCTTTGATAGTCGTCGTAGTTCTCGGCGGTCTCTGCTTTATTTCGGGAGGAAGCGGCGAGGCCGAGGAAGACACCACCCGTTGCCAGGCCGGCCACTCCGGCCCCGGCGGTCAGGAAACCCGCGATGCGAAGCGGTCTTGCGAGGTTTTTGCTTTCTTTGAGCGGTTCGCTCTCGAGGCTGGGCTCGGGAATCGGCTCCGGCGCGGGGTCTTTTTCCTGCTCAGGTTCGACGGGCACAAGCTCGTTGGCGAGTTGGTCGATGAGCTCTTGAAGTTCTGCGGCGGTTGTGCTGCCTGGGTTCGCTTCGAGATAGGCGACGAGAGCATCGTGGGCGCGTTGCTTGTTGCTTGCAGCTTTGGCGGACTGGGCGAGGTTGAAAACCGTGTTCTTGTGCTCCACCATTGTCATGGAACACAAGAACCTGTCGATCGCCGCGTTGTACTTTTCGGCGACGAAGAGCTCTTCGGCTTTTTTAAAATACACCCCTGCCAGGCGGCGGGTTTTTTTGGCATTGGCGGGCTTGGGAGGGCATGTGAAATCCTTTGACGAAGCTGTGTTTGCCAGGGTTGAAATCGCGAAGATCGTCAGGATTGAAAAGGCGACACTGCTTAATCTCTTAATTTGCAACGGTTAGTCTCCAAAAGGATTGTTGGCGAGCACCTTGCTTTTCTTCCTGCTGCGAGGTTTTTTCTTGCGCTTGCTCTTGCGCTTTTTCTTTGTCTCGCTTTTTTTCTTTTCTACTGCGCGTTTTTTCTTTGTCTCGGTCTTTTTCTCTTCTACCGCGCGTTTTTTCTTTGTCTCGGTCTTCTTTTTCTCTTCTATCGCGCGCTTTTTCTTTGTCTCGCTCTTCTTTTTAATCGCCTGTTTGGGAGCAGCGGTCAGCTTGGTTTCCTCGTCGCCGCCTCGATCACGGACCGCTGCCGAGTCGGTGTCGACGTCTTGGGTGGAGAGACTTCGCGGCGTCGGGGCGGCCGAGGCTGCCAAGTCACCAGGAGGGTTCTCGTCGCCCGTATCTGTATCGCGATTTAGTAAAGCGGGATCGGGTGCCGGCGGTTCTTGCAGTGCCGCGTCGACTCCGAGCGAGGCGGCCTCGAGAGTGTCTCCAGCTTCTGCCGGGTCGTCGCCGGAATAAAGAAAAAACAGCGTCGCGAGGAAGGCGAGCACAGTGACTCCGCTCGCGGCCAAGAAGAAAACTATCTTTGATGATCCCTCTCGAAAAGGCGATGACGACCGGCCGTCCCAGCTCGAATCGGCATGCTCGCGGGGACTTTCGTCTGGTGCGGGATCCTGATGCGCGGCGCTGGGGCTTTGAGCGGGTTTTGCAGTGTCCGCCGGGAGCGCCGGTGAATCGGCCTGGTCGGCGACCGGAGCCTTGGGCTCGGTGGGGGGGGTGGAGATCATCGACCTTGCGACATTGCTAAAAGCCACGGATCCGACCTCGAGGGTCTCCGAATCGTCGTGCTCGGCGACCGATTTTGCAGGGGCCGGAGATGCCAGCGCCTCAACCAAAATGCAGGGATCGAGCTTCTTGGTCTCCGGCTCGTCGTCACTCAGGGCGGCTTCCTCGAGGTCCGGCGGTATCACACCCACACCGGAGAGAAGATTGTCGATCTCGTCGCGGTCGAAGTCGGTTTGATGGTCGAAGTCGGTTTGATGGTCCAAGTCGGTTTGATGGTCGAGGGCGGAGGGCATGGCATCGAGCGCGTGCTCTTCTTTGTTGTAGGCGGTGGTGATCTCGGATTGCGTCCCACCTTCCTCGTCGGGCTCTTCGACTGAAGGCGGCCTGGCGACGAAGTGCTGGGGGGATTGGTCTCTATCGTACAAAAGATTGAGCAGCTCGTTCGAATCTTCGTTTTGCAACCGTTCGGCGTTCCTGGCCGAAAAAGGTCCCTCGCCGGGGGTAAAACCGGGTGTCCCGGGTGGGGCGTACGGCGGATTTTCCCCGCTGTCCTCCAATATTTTTTTGACCTCTGCGCGCGCGGAGCGAAACGACTGTGCCGGACCGAACTCGACGGGGCTTTCGTCATCGCCGTCGGTCTCGCGTCCCGCTGCGGGCGGTTGGTCCGGTTGCGAGGTCGCTTGGTGGAACGCGGCAGGAGAGAAGATCGGCGTATGCAGGAGGTCGTCCGCGTCGTCTTCGGAATGAACCGGGTCTGCGGGAGGGGGGGTTAAGGCGACCTCGAGATTTGCAGCCACCAACTTTTCGGCTGTATCGGCGAGGGCTTGGGCCATTTGCGTGGCGTCTTCGAACCGATTCTCGGGGGTTTTGTCCAGAGCGCGAAGGATGATCCGGCGCAGCGGCTCGTTGCTTCCGAGACGGGAGTAAGCTGGGATTTGGGGTTCCATCAAGAGAATTTGCCTGATGGTGTCGTTCTCGGAGCGCCCTTCGAACGGGGATCGGCCGTGGAGCAACTCGAAGAGAAGCGCCGCGACGGCCCAGAGGTCGCTGGCCGGTATGGTCTTGCCGCCCGCGCGCAGCTGCTCTGGGGAGCGATGGCTCGCCGCCACCTTGGGGGGGCGGTCCGGATCGAGCCAGATGTCGGTTAAAGACACCTCCCAGGCGAGGAAATCGTCGTCAGTCTTGTCCACGAAGACGCCGGCCGGGCGGACGCGTCCGTGCACGAGACCCGCCGAGTGAATGGCCGCGATGGCGCCTAGGAGCTTGCACGCCAAAGACACGCAGGCAGCCGGAGGAAGCGGGCCTTGTTCGTCGAGGATATCCTCGAGCGTGACTCCTGCGAGCGGAGGGATTAGGACCGCCTGCAGGTGCTTGGGGAGTGTCACGGTCTTTTGGGGTTTTACAACGGCTGGGTGCTCGATGTCTTTGACCTGCTCCGTTCTGGGTTTCGACAGGCGCGGTAACACCGCCACAAAGGGGGACTTCCCGGCTCCAACGACGAAGCCAGTCTTGAAGATGACGCCGGTTTTGTCGATCCGAACGGGGCGCCTCAGGTGCAGGATCTCCTCGACCACAGAACCGGTAAGAGCCGTCAACTCTTCGAGGGCGGCTGAGCGCACCTTGCGCCTTCGAACTTCGAGGCTTTCCGGCTCGTTCATGAACTCCTCATCGTGGGCGAGGAAATTCGAATTATCGTGTTTGTTAGTTCCCGCATGATCAAGTCGCCTTTGTAAGATTCTAGTAGATCTTGAAGTCGGAGCAAAAAAGAACGGGTTCTTTCCGGCTTGCCCTGCCCGGGGCCCGTGCCTAAATTCAAGGTATTCGCTGCGCTTCGACCAGGAGGTAGCCCATGGCGTCAACCATGAGGAATAGGGATCTTTTTGTTTTGCTATTTGGAATTGCGGTGGTGACCGCCGCGGGATGTTCGCCGAACAAGGCGCCGGTGCGTTCACCTAGGTACGAGATCAATACAGCCGCGTCGAGCTCGGGCGAGGCACAGGTGGCCCAAGCCATTCGCCAAGGGGCTATCGCGGCGGGGTGGAGCATCGTGGCGGAGAG
>JAABTR010000528.1 GCA_011389755.1 Deltaproteobacteria bacterium
GGCTCGTCCTCACCCAGGGCGATCATGGTCTCCAGCAGATCGCGCGCGGCCTGCAGGGCGCCCATGCGCTCCAACCCCAACGCGGTCGCGTGCCCGTGCGTGCGGACATAGCTCGAGTCCTTGGCGTGGGCCGCGTGGTGCAGGCGCATGGTGTCCTGGGTTGCCAGCTTGAATGCCCGCCCATGCATTTCTTTGGCGCGCACCGGGGCGATGGCCGCGCAGACCTGCTCGCGCAGCGACGATGTCGCCACGCGCCACCCTCCGGGCCCTCGGCGCAGCCACCCATCGTTTTCCAAGGCCGCGCAGACGGCCTCGACCTTCGTGCCCTCCTGGCCGGTCACGGCCTCGAGCTGCTCGGCGCTCGCCTCACACGCGAGCACCGACGAAGCGTCGAGCACCCGCCGCTGCTCATCCGACAAGACATCGAGCCGCGCGGCCCAGTACTCCTCGAGCAGCCGCGGCCTGCCGAGCCTCTCGAGCTGCTCGAGGGGGCGCGACGAGGCAGACGCGTCGATGAGCAGGCTGCGCACAAAGAGGGGATTGCCCCCGGTGTGCTCGTAAAGCCGCTCGACGGTCTCTCGGGCCGCCTGCCCCGTAAACGCCTCAACCAGCCGAGAAATCTCTTCTTTCGAGAGAACCGGCAGCTCGAAAGCCCGCCCCGCGGCGATCTCGGTTCGCCAGTCAAAGGTTGACACAGCAGTGCCCAAGATCGCCGCGGGTGTCTCCGGCTCCATCCCCGCGATGAGCCCCCGAAGCAATTGAATCATCTCGGCCGAGAGCTGCTCGAGCTCGTCCACGAGAAACAGGACCGGACGGGTCTGCGCCAGCTTTGAGACGAAACGAACGATCTGCGCGATGAGCCCTTCCAAGTCGACATCCGCGGTGTCGAGCCCGCGCAGCTGCGCTTCGAGGCTTCGACCCGAGGCGAGGAGCGCATCGTCGCCTTGGGCCGCCGCCATGAGCTGCTCGATGAAATCGCTGAGCCACTGCCTAAAATGAGACGGGCTGGCGAGCCCCGCCTCCAGAACGCAGATGCTCCGAAGCTGGGCCCACCACTTGGTCGCGTGGAGGATCTCGCTTTTACCGGTGCCCAGCTCCCCTTCGACCACCAGGAACGCCGAGGCGCCGGTCGCTCTGTCGAGGCGCGAGCGCACCGCAGAGACAACGGCGTCGCGCACGTCGCGGCGCTCTATGACCTCATCGATCATGGGGTGATCCGCGTGCGGGTCTGCCGGCACCTGTCCGGGCATCAACGCCGACAACGCGGCCTCCAATTCGTAAACGTCGGGGTGGCGCTCATCGGGGCTTCGCGCCAAGAGCCTGCCCACGATGGCGCAAAAGCCTTCGATGATAGCGCCCCGATCTCCGTCCGTCAGCCGGATGTCCGCCGCCGTGAGCCGGGGGCGCTCGGCCGCCAGGTGCTTTTGCGCTATCCGGGCCGGGGTGTCGCCCCCAAAAGGCGTGCGACCCGTCGCGATCTCGAAGAGCGTCGCGCCGAGCGCGTAAAGATCGGCCCGGCCGTCACCGGCGCCACCCTCGAGGAGCTCGGGCGCCATGTACGGAACCGTCCCCACGCGCTGGGAGTCTTCGCCGGCAGCAGATCTGACAAACGAAAAATCGATGAGGTGAACCGTCCCGTCGGGTTTGGCGATGATATTTCCCGGCTTGAGGTCTCCGTGCACGAGCCCGAGCCGGTGCAGCGGCCTGAGCGACCGGCAGATCTCAACCGCCAGCCCCACGAGCTCGCCGATATCCGCGTGTGCGCCGGCGGCCCCGAGATCATCTCCGACCACGTAGTCCCGCGTGAAGTAGACTCTGCCGTCAGGCCAGGTCCCGAAGTCGTGGACTTGGGCCAGGCGAGGGTGACGCAGACCGGCGAGCACCTCGAACTCCCGGCGAAACAGGCGACGCCACTTGTGTGTCGCCTCCGGCAGAAGGGACTTGAGCGCCACGAGTCGCCCCCCGAGGTGGCGATCGTTGACGAGAAAGACGGCCCCTTGCGCGCCCTCACCGAGCCGCCGAACCGGCTCGTAGCGGCTCCCGAGCCGGGGCAAATCCGCTTTCGCGGCCGCGGCTTTGGACAGGCGCGCGTGAAGCTCTTGGTCTTTTTTGAGGTTCTTCATGCTCCCGGCATTATGATTGATCTGCAAAGACGGAATCAACGATGACAAACGGGCTGCGGCACTTTGTTTGCTGCGCCCTCTAAAAACAAGGAAATCTCACTCTTGGCACAGCGCATCTGCGAAGGGGTCTTTTTGGTGGGCGGCCCGGACCTGACGGCGAGCTCGGACTGCCTTTGCTACCTGGTAAACACGGGCGCCGCCCCGGTTCTCATAGACTGCGGCGCCGGTCCCGGCCTCGACAGGCTCTTGGATCACGTGGCCGAGACCGGCTGCGCCGCCCTGGACATCGAGACCCTCGTTTTGACCCACGCCCACATCGACCACGCAGGGGCCGCGGCCGAGCTGCGCAGGAGGATCGGGTGCCGCATCGTGGCGCACCACGCCGACGCCGACGCTATCGAGGAGGGCGATAGGGTTCGCAGCGCCGCCCACTGGTACGGAACCGACCTGGAACCGGCGCCGGTCGATTTTCGCGTGACGGGCAAGAGCCACAGGCTCGGCCCCGATCTCTCGGATCTCGTGCTCTTGCACACCCCGGGCCACACCCCCGGCTCGCTCGTCGCGGTCCTGGAGACCGAAGACGGGCACCGCGTCTTGTTCGGCCAAGACATCCATGGCCCCTTCAGCCCGGATTTCGGCTCCGACATCGATGAGTGGAAAAAGAGCATGCGCGACCTCATCGCCTTGGACGCAGATATCCTCTGCGAGGGCCACTACGGTGTGTTTCATGGGCGAAGCGCTGTGAGAGAGTTCATCGAGGACCAGCTCGCCGCCCACGTCTAATAAAGCGATCCCGCCCGCCGCCGGCCTGCTAGGGGGGAAAGGTCAGATGGGCGGGGGGCTCAACCAGGTGTCCCTCGAAAAGAGGGTGAGCAGGCACTCGGCCATGAGCTTGTGACCTTCATCGGAGGGATGAACGCCGTCGGCCAGGTGCCACGACCGGCTCCCCTGGGCAGAATGCTCCTTCTCCCTCCAGTAAAGATCGATGTCGGCCAGGGGGACGCCTCGGGCGTCGGCGACGCGCCGCACGGCGTCGTAGTAAGCCTCGATTCTTTCTCCATCGGGGCCCAGCACGGGGCAGGACGTCACGAGCACCGCGAGCGCGCCGCTGCCTTCGACCCGCGAGACCAGAGTGTCCAGGTCGTCCTCAAAGCGCTCGACCTCGACGCCTGACGCCATGTCGTTGATGCCGAACTGAACGACCACCACCTGGGGGTTGCGCTCGAGCACGGCGCCCAGGCGGCGAAGTCCCCCTTGGACCGTGTCGCCGGGCACTCCGGCGTTGATGCGCCTGAGCACACCGCCCGTAAAGCGCCTCTGGAGCACGTCACAGAACCAGTCGAAGTAGCCTTGCGAGACCATCCAGCCGAAGGTGAGCGAGTCGCCGACCCCTGCGACCGAGACGTCACGCCCAGATTCGAGCGCCTCGATTATGTTCTTCAATCCTAGGTGTTCGAAAGCCATGACGCCGCCGGTCAGTAGGACTTGGCGAACAACACGCGGCCTCGCGACGGCTGCCCGGTCCTGATGCACGCCCCCGGCCCGGCGTCCACCCCCTGTCCTTCGATGGGCAGGCAGCGAACCGTGGCCTTGGTCTCTTCCTTGATGGCGGCCTCCGTCTGTGTGGTGCCGTCCCAGTGAGCCCAGACGAACTTGGACTGCCCGTCCGCGAAGACGCCCCTGAAGTCGTCCCAGGTGTCCACCGAAACGGTGTTGTCCTCGCGAAACTTCTTGGCCCGCTCGAGCAAAAAGCCCTGGAAGCTCTCCAAGACCCCGGGCAGGTCCCGGGCCAGGGTCTCGAGTTTCATCTTCTCTTTGCCTTCGGCCACCCGCAACCGGGTCATGGCTTCGCCCGAGGCGATATCCCGCGGGCCGAGCTCGATGCGGATGGGCACGCCCTTGCGCTCCCACTCATAGAACTTCTCGCCGGGGCGCTTGCCCTCCCGGTCGTCGAGCTCCACGGCGACGCCGGCCGCGGCCAGGTCGTCGCGCAGCTTGGAGGCCGCCTCGACCACCTCGGCCCGCTCCTTGCTCTTGCGGTAGATGGGCACCACGACAGCCTGGACCGGGGCCAAGCGCGGGGGCAGGATGAGCCCGGTGTCGTCGGAGTGGGTCATGACCAGGGCGCCCACCAGCCTCGTCGAGACGCCCCAGGAGGTCTGCCAGACGTAGTCGACCTTTTTCTCCTCGTTTTGGAACTTCACGTCGAAGGCCTTGCCGAAATTCTGCCCCAGATCGTGGCTGGTGCCCGCCTGCAGCGCCTTGCCGTCCCGCATCATCGCCTCGATGCAGTACGTGGACACCGCGCCGGCGAACTTCTCGGACTCGCTCTTGAGGCCGCGGATGACGGGCATCGCCATCATCTGCTCAGCGAAGTCGCCGTAGACGTTGAGCATGCGGATCACCTCTTCGAGGGCCTCTTCGTGGGTGGCGTGGGCGGTGTGGCCCTCTTGCCAGAGAAACTCCGTGGTCCGCAGGAACATGCGGGTGTGCAGCTCCCAGCGCATCACGTTGGCCCACTGGTTGATGAGAAGGGGAAGATCTCGGTAGCTCTCGATCCACTTGGAGAAGAAGTGCCCGATGATGGTCTCCGAGGTGGGCCGAATCACGTACTCCTCGCCCTCGGGCAGCTGTTTGCCGCCCGCGTGGGTCACCACCGCCAGCTCCGGGGCGAACCCCTCGACGTGCTCGGCCTCCTTGGTGATGAAGCTCTTGGGGATGAGCAGCGGGAAGTACGCGTTTTTGTGACCGGTTTTTTTGAACCGCCTATCCAGATCCGCCTGTATCTTCTCCCAGATCGCGTAGCCATGGGGCTTGATGACCATGCAGCCCTTGACGACCTTGGCCACCTCGGCCAGATCCCCCTCGCGCACCACGTCCTGGTACCACTGGGGAAAATCCTCGCTTTGAGGGGTGATCTTTCCTTTTTCTTCTGCCATCTCGAGTACTCCTTGAACGACGAATTGGATGCCAACCGATAACACGAAAACAGGCCGAGGTGGGAGCCCCTTTTCCCGGAGGGGCCCCAACGTCATGACAAAAAAAGAAAGGCGCCATCGAATTCCTCTAAATTCCCTGTTTGAGTACTGGTGAGGTTTTGTTAAACTCAAGATCAAACCGTGTCCGCGAGACAAAGGCTCTGGCGGCACACCAAAAGCCCCGACGTGAAGCGTCGGTGCGAAAGAAAGAAAGGTAAGAGGCCGCATTTGCAAGGTAAGGAACTCGCCCTGACCATCGCCGGCGTCGCGCTCGACAAGCAGGCTCAATCTCTCGAAATCATTGATGTGTCCGGCAAGGTCGACTACACGAGCTACCTCGTGATCTGCTCGGCTCGCTCCGAACGCCACGTGGAGTCGCTCATAGTCGCCGTCGAAAAGGCACTCAAGGAAAAAGGGATTCATCCCCTCGGGGTGGAAGGCCGGCAGGCGAACCAGTGGGTCTTGATGGACTACGACGATGCCATCTTCCACGTCTTCGAAGACCGTCGGCGGGGTTTCTACGATCTGGACTCCCTCTGGATAGACGCCGAGCGGGTGCCCTTGCGGCAAGCCGCTGGAGCGTAGACCAGCTTTAAAATAAGGAGCCGGGCCAAGGTCCTGCGCTCCCGAATAGATAGTATTGAAGCTCCAAATTCTCAGCTTCGGCCGGGAGCGGTCGGATCCCACCGCCTTCTTGGTCGACGACTACATCGGGCGGATCTCCAAATTCTTGCCCATCCGCGACACGGTGGTCAGAGCCGATCGCGAGGACAAAGTGATCGCGCGCATCGAAAAAGAGATCCTCGGTCCTGGGCTCTTCATCGCCCTGGACGAAAAAGGACGACAGCACGATTCTTTTGAGCTCTCGCGCACGGTGGAC
>JAABTR010000529.1 GCA_011389755.1 Deltaproteobacteria bacterium
GGGGGGAGCGACGACGAGGCCCGGGATTTTTTGCGCACGCTCTACAAGAACGTCCCGGTCCTCGACTCGGGCGCCCGGGGCTCGACCAACACCTTTGTGGAGCGCGGCATCGGCGACGTGCTCCTCGCCTGGGAGAACGAGGCGCTCCTCGCCTCCCGCGAGCTCGGCAAGGACAAATTCGAGATCGTCTACCCCTCTTTGAGCATCCTGGCCGAGCCCCCTGTCGCCGTGGTCGACACGTACTGCAAAAAACACGGGACATGCGAAGCGGCGAAAGCCTACCTCGAGTTCCTCTACTCCGACGAGGCTCAAGCCCTCGCCGGTAAGCACAACTTCCGTCCCCGCTCGAAGGACGCCTTGGCCAAGTACAAAGAGAAGTTCCCCGACGTCGCCCTCGTAACCGTGGACGAGGTCGCGGGAGGCTGGGACGCCGCGCAAAAGAGGCACTTCGCCGACGGCGGCGAGTTCGACGAGATTTTCGCACGAGACAGGGCCGATTGATGGACAGCGTCGCCCACGTCGCTCAGATGTCGCGCCCGGGAAAAAGGCGCAGGCAAAACCCCCTGCCCGGCTTCGGCCTCAGCATGGGCTACACGCTGACCTATCTGGGCCTGCTGGTCCTCGTCCCCTTGTCGACCATCGTCTTCAAGACTTTCTCCATGGAGTGGAGCGCGTTTTGGGCCACGATCTCGGCCCCCAGGGCTCTGGCGGCCTATGGCCTGAGCTTCTTCGGCGCGCTGGCAGCGGCCGCTATCAACTGCGTGTTCGGGACGGTGGTCGCGTGGGTCCTGGTCAGGTACCGATTTTTCGGCAAGCGCCTCGTCGACGCCCTCGTCGATCTCCCCTTCGCCGTCCCCACGGCCGTGGCCGGCATCGCTCTGACCGCTGTCTGGGGCCCCCAAGGCCCTCTGGGCGAGCCGCTCGCACGTGTCGGGATCCAGGTCGCCTACGCCCGGTGGGGCATCTTGATCGCCATGGTTTTTGTCGGCTTGCCGTTCGTCGTCCGCACGGTTCAGCCCGTGCTCGAGACGATGGAGGCCGAAGTGGAAGAGGCCGCTGCCACCTTGGGCGCGAGCCGCGCCACGACCTTCTGTTTTGTCATCGTGCCCCACCTGGCGCCGGCCCTCTTCACCGGATTTGCCCTGAGCTTCGCGCGGGCCCTGGGCGAGTATGGCTCCATCGTCTTCATCTCCGGGAACATGCCGCTGCGCACCGAGATCACGCCGCTCTTGATCATGACCAAGCTCGAGCAGTTCGACTACGCCGGCGCGACCGCTCTCGCCGCGGTGATGCTGGTAGCTTCTTTTTCGGTTCTGTTTGTCGTCAACAGCCTGCAGTGGAGAAAAGGACGCGCTGCCAAAAGCCCGAGGACGCAAAGGGCGAACCGGAGGGCCTCGTGACCCAAAAAAGAAGCGTCTCGGAGTCCAAGGCCTCGCGAGTCTTTCTCACGGCCATCGCTCTGGTTTTTCTCGGCGTCGTCCTCATCATCCCCCTGGCCCTCGTCTTCCACACCGCGTTTCGAGATGGCCTCGAAGGGTACTTAGGCGCCCTGGCCGATCCCGACACCCTGTCCGCGATCCGGGTCACCTGCATCGCGGTCGCCATCGCCGTCCCATGCAACATCCTCTTCGGCTTTGCCGCCGCCTGGTCCATTACAAAATTCGAGTTTCGCGGCAAGCGCCTGATCGTGAGCCTGATAGATGTCCCCTTCGCCGTGTCGCCGGTCATCTCAGGGATGATCTTCGTGCTCCTGTTCGGTGCCGACAGCTTCCTTGGGCCTTGGCTGTCAGACCACGGGATAAGGATCATCTTCGCGCTACCCGGCATCGTCATCGCGACGACCTTCGTGACCTTCCCCTTCGTCGCCAGGGAGCTCATACCGGTCATGCAGATGCAAGGGGCCGAGCAGGAGCTCGCCGCCTTGACGCTCGGCGCGTCTCCCTGGCAGATGTTTCGTCTCGTCACCCTCCCGAGCGTCAAATGGGGGCTCTTCTATGGCTCAATCCTTTGCGCGGCGAGGGCCGTCGGCGAATTCGGAGCCGTCAGCGTCGTCTCGGGCCACATCCGCGGCGAGACGAACACCCTGCCGCTGCACGTCGAGGTGCTCTACAACGAGTACCACTTCTCCTGCGCCTTTGCCGTCGCGACGCTCCTGATCTTGATAGCGGTGCTCACCCTGGGCGCCAAGGCCACAGCCGAGCTCATGGAGCGACGCACGCGCCCTCAAAGAGAACTGCCCCTCAAGGAGGCCAAGCCATGAAGATTGATATTCAAAAAGTTTCAAAATCGTTCGGCCTTTTCCCAGCCCTAGACGACGTCGACGTGACGATCCCCTCGGGGGAGCTGGTGGCCTTGCTCGGCCCGTCCGGGTCTGGAAAGACGACCCTCTTGCGGGTCATCGCCGGGCTGGAGGTGCCTGAGCGCGGGCGCGTCTTCTTCGGCGACCTCGACGTGACTCAAAGCGCCGTTCGCGGTCGAAACATCGGCTTCGTCTTCCAGCACTACGCCCTCTTCCCACACATGACCGTCGCCCAGAACATCGGCTTCGGGCTTCGTGTGCGCAAGTACAAAAAAAAGGATATCGCAAAGCGCACCGATGAGCTCATCGAGTTGATGCAGCTCCATGGTCTGGGGAATCGCCTGCCGGCCGAGCTGTCCGGTGGTCAGCGTCAGCGGGTGGCGCTGGCCCGGGCGCTGGCTCCGAACCCGGCGGTGCTTTTACTGGACGAGCCGTTCGGAGCCCTGGACGCCCGGGTCCGCCAAGACCTGCGCCGCTGGCTGCGACGCCTCCACGATCAGATCCACGTGACGACGGTGTTCGTCACCCACGACCAAGAAGAAGCCTTCGAGGTCGCCGATCGCGTCGCGATCTTAAACGACGGCCGCATCGAGCAAGTCGGGAGCCCCGATGAAATCTTCGACGACCCAGCCAACGCGTTCGTCATGGATTTCATCGGCGGCGCCAACGTGCTTCAAGGCCACCTCGAAAGCGGGGCCTGGCGGTTCAACGATCTGGTCTTGCCCCATCACAAAGACTTTGGCGCCACCGGCTCGGCCACGGCCTACATTCGAAACAAGGACATCCGCTTGTCCTGTGCGCCCAACGGTTCGCCCTTTTTTCACGCGACGGTCACCGACGCTCGCCGGGTGGGGCTTGTCGTCCACGCGACAATCCACCCCCAAGGAAGCGCCGAACCGCTGTTTGCCGAAATCCCCCACGACGACTGGAGCTCTTCCGGATTCAAGGTTGGCTCACCGGTCGTCGCCTCTGTCAAACGCGCTCAGATATTTCAATAGGTCACTGCGCCCAAAACTCGAACCCCAAAATAGACCGCGAAGACACGGCAGGAGCCAAGAAAAGGCTCTTACAAGGAGAAATCGAAGTGCATCTTTTTTCCCTTCTCGCGTCAAGGATCGCCCTGGCCTTCATGACGACAGCTGCGCCGGAGAATCCCACCACCTTGGACTCCGGCACGGAGCGACCTGGGTCGATACAAAACACCCGGCCGGCAGACCTCGGGGGGATACGCGGATGAGGTCGCCCCGGACGGCCTCAGGTGGCGCCTCAATCCTCAGATGTGGTGGTACTTCAAAAGCATCGGTCTGCTGGGCGAGGGTTTTTTCGCCGCCGGAACGCCGCACCTCGCCCGCTCGTGGGCTGTCGGGCTCAACTACTGGACCACGACGGTCAGGACCCCAGCCCGGAGAACGCCGCCTTCTTGCGCGTTCAAGTCTCATTGTGACTTAGATTGAGTGCGAAAGTCTTGCTCGGTCGGTTCAGTCTGACACAATGACATTGTCGTAAAAAGACACAAACTCTCGATGCACAAGCTCATCATCACGGTCAGCACCATCAGCCTCCTCGCCGCGGCGAGCACGACGATCTTGTACCTCCACACCCGCGACGCCTCGAAACAGGTGGTGCTCAGCCGGGCTCTCGACCGGGCGAACGCCTTTGCCCTGGCCGCCCGGACCACGAACGTGGATGACGGGGTCCTTGCCCGAATGGCAAAGCTCATGCAGGACGAAACGGCCGTCTACGCGTGCGTCTATTCTCTCGGGAAAACGAGGCTCTGCGAAGAGCCGCCGCCCGCGAGCGTGGCGAAGTCGCTCGATTTCGCCATAGACCGCGTGGCGAAAAAGAAACGATACTTCAGCCAGCAGATCGACTCCGGACGCACCGTTTTGTGGTTTCCGGTGAGCGTCGGGACCGGCGCCTTGGGGCTCAAAGAGCCCATCGGCGGCTTCGGCCCCGGGCCCCACGGGGACAAAACCCGCGTCTTGACCCTCGTCGTGGACGACGGCTCGTCCCGCTGGCTCATGAGCCACAGCACCCTCCATGCGGCCTTGATGGCGCTTCTCTTGTTGACCTTGGTGCTCCTGACCGTTCGCCAGCTCAAGACGATGTCGAAGCAGCAGGAAATGGAGCGCGCCATGGGCGAGCAGCGCCGCTTCGCCGAGGTCGGCCGGCTCAGCGCGGTCTTGGCCCACGAGATCCGCAACCCGCTCGGAGCGATCAAAGGGTTCGCCCAGTACGCTGCGGAGCGGCACCCCGGCGACGAAACCCTGCGCGAGGACATGGACACCGTGGTGACCGAGTCGTCGCGGCTCGAGCGCCTCGTGCAGTCGCTGCTGTCATACGCGCGACCCAAGCAGCAGCTCCACCTGGTGTCGACCCCCGTCGGCGACCTTTTGCACCGGGTCGCCCGGTTGGCCGGTGCGGCGGCTCAAGAAAAGGAGGTGATCCTCGAGACGTCTGCCTCTTCGCCGGGGGACATCAGCGCCGAGCTCGACGCCGAACAGATGCTCCAGGCGCTGCTCAACATCACCATCAACGCCGTGGACGCCTCGGGTGAGGGGCAGACCGTGTCCCTTGGTTTCCAACGCGACGAGGAACATCTCATCATCGAAGTCCGCGACCAAGGAGAAGGCATCGACCCTGCGATGCTCGAGCGCATCTTCGAGCCCTACGTCACCGAGAAAAAGGCGAGCGGGACCGGCCTGGGGCTGGCGGTGGCCCTGCGCACGACCAAGGCGCACGGGGGCCGCATCGAGGTCGACTCTCGGCCGGGGCACGGCTCGGTGTTTCGGATTATACTCCCTTTGTCATGAATCAAACGATGAGCAGCGAAAAGAAAGCCAACAAGGGGCGCATCCTGGTGGTCGACGATCAACAGGCCATGCGCAGGCTGCTGCGGCGCATTTTGCAAGACGACGGCTACGAGGTCGTCGAGGCGCCCAGCGGCAAGCAAGCCCTCGAGGCGGCGCGCAAGGCGCTGTTTCACCTTATCGTCACCGACCTGGCCATGCCCGACATGGACGGGATCGAGCTCCTCGCCAAGGTCAAGGAGCTCTCACCGCAGACCGCGGTGGTGCTCATCACGGCCTATGGCTCGGTCCAGTCGGCGGTGGCGGCGATGAAGCTCGGCGCCTTCGACTATCTCACCAAGCCGCTCGCCGAGCCCGAAGAGCTTCGGGTCATCGCGGCCAAAGCGATGAAACAGCGCCGGCTCGAAAACGAGAACGAGGCGCTGCGCGGCAACGATAAGTGGGAGCTCATCTACGAGCACGCCTCGATGCACCAGGTGGTGCGCATCATCGAACGCATCGCGCCCACCGACGCGACGGTCCTCATCACCGGCGAGAGCGGAACCGGCAAGGAGCTCGTGGCCCGCAGAATCCACGATCTGTCGCCCCGAAGAGACCGCCCCTTTGTGGCGGTCAACTGCGCGGCCCTGTCGGAGACCCTCCTCGAGTCCGAGCTGTTCGGCCACGAAAAAGGCTCCTTCACCGGCGCCGATAGGCAGCGGCGCGGGCGTTTCGAGGTGGCCGACGGCGGCACCTTGTTTTTGGACGAGGTCGGCGAGATGAGCCCCGCCCTCCAGGCAAAGCTCTTGCGGGTGATGCAAGAGCGCGCCTTCGAGCGGGTCGGCTCCACGACCACCATCACGGTGGACGT
>JAABTR010000530.1 GCA_011389755.1 Deltaproteobacteria bacterium
CTGCTCTTGTTTTTGCTTCTTTCGAAGGGCGGCCAGCTCCAGGTTCCACGCCACATCCCGATCCCCGGGACTGAGCATGAGGCTCTTTTTGTAGTGGTCGATGGCGGTCTCAAAGTCCTGTTTTTGGAAGAAGGCGTTCCCCAGGTTGGCGTGGGCTCGGGCGATCAACGCGTCATCGCCCTCGGTCTGGGTGGCCAGCTTGAACGCCTGCATCGCCTGATCGATCTGCTCATCGCCCATGCGGCCAAGCGCCAGGCCCCTGTTGAGGTGCACACCTGCTTTTTTCGGCAGGGCCCGCGCCGCCTCGTCGTACAGCTCGAGCGCCTCGGCCGGCTGACCTCGAGCCAAAAGCTCGTTGCCCTCCACCACGTCGTCGTTCTCACTGACGAGCAGGTCAAACGCGGCGGCCCGGACCGGGACGAACGCCAGCGCCGCCGCCAACGCGAGCGCTTTGAAAATCCAGCGAGGGGTCATGTCGTCCTCCTTCTAAGCCACCAGAGACGATCGGGCAACACGTACGAAAAAAGGAGCAACAGCGCCGCCGGGATCAGGAACCACTGAAAAACCTGCTCGTAGACCGTGATCTTCTTGGCGTCCAGCTCGTGCTGCTTGAGCTTGCGGATCTCCTCGACCACCGCGGTCATCCCGGTGAAGTCTCCGCCCGCCCTAAAATACCGTCCATCGCCTATGGAGGCGATCTCCTGGAGCGTCTGCTCGTTCTCGGCGCTCAGCGCGGTGGTCACGTAGCTGCCCTCGTCGTCCTTCTGGTATCCCATCGGCGTCCCGTCGTCCAGATAGCGGGGGATGAGCTCGGGGGAATCCGAACCGATGCCCAAGACGTGAATCACGACGCCGCGCTCGGCGGCTTCTCGCGCCGCAGCCAACGGGTCCCCCCGGTGGTCTTCCCCGTCCGTGATGAGCAAGATGACCTTGGAGCGCCCCCGCTGCTTCTCGGGCACAGCCTCCGGATCCTCGGGAAACAGCATGCGACCGGCCGCGGTGAGGGCTTTGCCGATGGCGGTCCCGCCCACCGGCATATCGTAGGGGCCGATGCCTCTCCAAAACGCGATCGCCGCCTCGTAATCGGTGGTCAGAGGAAACCGCATGGTGTCGCCGGCAAAGGCGACGAGCCCGATGCGATCGCCTGTGAGCTGCTCGATGAAGTCGGCGAGCTCCAGCTTGGCCCGCTCGAGCCGGCTGGGCTGGATGTCCTGGGCCAACATGCTCTTCGAGAAATCGAGCGCCACCACCACGTCGATGCCCCTTTTTTTAAGCATCTGCACCCGACCGCCGTACTCGGGCCGAGCCGCGCACACGACGAGCCCGGCGACCCCGACCACCAGGGCGATCGCCTTGGCCGCCCGCAGATAGGGGACCGGGCGCAGGAGCTGCTGCTCCACCGTCTTGGGGTCTCCCACCTTTCGTATAGCGGCCCGGCGCATGAACACGCCGACTCCGAGCGCTACGGCCAAAAGAGCCGGGATGACGAGCAAGAAGAGCATCTGCGGATCCGCGAACCTCATAAGGCCCTCCTCATGACGAAAAGCCCCAGCAGAAGATCCAGCGCGAGCAGGATCAGCGCCGGCCACAGGTAGTCGCCGAACACCTCGGCGTAGACCACCCCCTGATCGGCGATCTTCGAACGCTCGAGCTCATCGAGGATCTTGTGAAACGAGGTCTCGAGGGCCCGCCTATGGGTGGCCTCGAAGAACTCACCGCCGGTGCTCTGGCTCATGTCCACGAGCAGCTCCCGGTTGATGGGAACCTGCTGGGACCCGAAAATTTGCTTGGCAAAGAAGTCCAGCCCCTTTGCGACCTTGGCTTCGTCCTGCACCCCCATGAGCACCGTGTAGATCTTGATGCCCAGCGTCTCGGCGAAGTCCGCCGCCTGCTCCGGTGAGATGTTC
The DNA here is from genome assembly GCA_011389755.1 of Deltaproteobacteria bacterium. Taxonomy (GTDB): domain Bacteria; phylum Myxococcota_A; class Polyangia; order JAAYKL01; family JAAYKL01; genus JAABTR01. The sequence goes on from JAABTR010000530.1 coordinate 1,908, forward strand.
CCCGCGTTGCTGGTCCCGTCGGTGAGCAAGATGATGATCTTGCTCTTGGCGTCCGACTTGCGCAGCCGGTTGATGGAGACCCCCACCGCGTTGCCGATAGCGGTCGAGCTGCCGTCGATCATGCCTATTTGCACGTCCCGAAGCATGCCGGCGATGATCGAGTAGTCCAGGGTCAAGGGGCACAAGGTGAACGCGTTCGTCGCAAAGACCACCGCGCCGAGGCGGTCGTTCTTTCGGCGCTGGATAAAGTCGAGCACCACCGCTTTGGCGGCCTCGAGCCGGGTGGGCTCGAGATCCCCTGCCTCCATGGAGCCCGAGACGTCCAGGGTCAACACGATGTCGATGCCCTCGAGCTCGGTCTCCTGCCTGCGGGTGGAGTCCTGAGGCCGGGCCACGGCCAGCACCAAGAGGGCCACGATGAGCGATCGGACCCCCACCGAGACCGGCAGCATGGACGCGCGCCAGCCCGGCCCCGTGCCCGCCAGGACGGCGGCCAAAGGAAACCGCATCCGCCCCGAGGATCGGCGCTCGAGCATCCCCGCGGCCACCACCAGGGGGATCGCGAGGAGCCCGAGCAACATCTTGGGATCTTCGAACCTGAGGCCCGAGCCCTCGGACAACCACGCCGGGAGGATCCAGGCGGCCGCGACCGACAAGAACAGAAGCGACCACAAAAGGGGTGCCCATCTGCGCAAACGCCATTTCGGCTTCATGGGGCCCCTCCTTCTCGCCCGTCTTTTACAGGCGGCGCAGGCCGCGCCTCGTGGGCTTTGCGCCCTTGCGAGGCTCTTTTAGGCGTCTCATCGGAGTTCGATCGAGGCGTGGTGCGGCGAACGAGGTCCACAGCTCGGGCCAGCAGCGTCTTGGACTCTTCTTCGCCGAGCACGTACTTGGCGAACTTGACCAGGTCGGTCTCCTCGAGCAGCTCACACGCCCGCTCGAACGCCCAGGTCTCGATATGGGTCCGCTTCAGCGCCGCGCGCAGCTCCTGGGTGGACATCTCGAGGGAGTCGAACCCGTAGCGGTTCCCCAGGTACTCGCGCACCGCCTCGGACATCCTCACGTGGTATTCCTTGAGTCGCCCCTCTTCTACGAGCCCGGCGCGCTCGAGCGCCTCGAGCTTCTCGAGGGCGATCTCCTCGGCTGGACGCGGCGGCGGCGGCGGCGGGCCCGGCCTCGGTCGCCGCCTGGACCACAGGTACCGGCCCAGCAGGGTGAGCAGCGCCACCACCAAGGCGCCGCCCAAGATGGAGAGCACCCACACGAGGGTGTAGTCCTTTTGGTAAACCGAGACACCCGGGCCCTGGTCGGCCTTGAGCTCGGGCTCGGGCTCGTTGGCGATGAGACTCTTCACCACGACCCGAGCGCCGGGGGTCGTCACCTTGACGATGCGGCCCGCCTCGTCGACGACGCTGAGCGTCTGCTCGGGGATCTCGTGTTCGCCGGCAGCGAAGCCCAGAAGCTCCACGTCGAGCGTCTCTGTGACCCAGCCGTCCTCGGCCGGGACCGTCTCCGCCCTCTTTTCGCGCAGCTCCAGATCGCCGAACGAGGCGCCCGAGGACAGATGCACGCTGTGCTCGGCCAGGCGCCTCACCTCGAGGCTCCAGTGGATGACCTCACCCACCGCCACCTCCTTCGGGCGGACCTCCAGCTCCAAGACCGGCATCTTCTCCGCCGGGATCTTCTCGGCGGTGTCCGCGTCGGCCCCTCGGACGTCTTCGGTAACCGAATCGGCCGCCGTGTCGACGGTGTCTCCGCCTTGGGTCCCGGTGTCGGGAGCTGCGACCTCGCTGTCGGGTATCACCACGAAGGAGCGCGCGTCGGTGTCCGCCCGCGCCCCGCTCGAAACCGGCGCCGCGAGGAGGGCAGCGCAGAGTGCGATAAAGATCTTCGTGTCGTGCCGCCTCATCACGCCCTCCTGGCCCGCTTGGCTCGAATCCTAAAGAAATTGACAAGGGCCGACATGTCGGGATCGTGGGTGGATAAATTTATGTGGTCCACCTGAAGCTTGCGAAAGAGCTTCTCGCGCGCGAGCTTGCGCCGCTTGACCTCGAGCTCGTAGGCCGCGCGCACCCGCGACGAAGAGGTGTCTACCGGCATGACCGCGCCGGTCTCGGGATCCTCTAAGTAAATGACCCCCATGGAGGGCAGCTCCGCCTCCTTAGGGTCTTCGATGCACACGGGGACCAGATCGTGACGCGTGTTGGTCATGCGCAGGGACGTCTCCCAGCCCTCGTCGATGAAGTCGGATATCAAGAAAACCACCGCTCGGTGTTTGGCGATCTTGCCCACGTAGTCGAGTCCCGACTTGATGGCGGTCCCTCGGCCCCGGGGGCGAAAGCGCAGGATCTCGGAGATCACCCGCAGGACGTGCTTCTTGCCCTTCTTGGGCGGCACGAACATCTCCACCCGATCGGTGAACATGATGAGCCCCACCCTGTCGTTGTTCTTGATGGCCGAGAACGCAAGCGTCGCCGCGAGCTTCGCCGCCAGACGCGCCTTGGTCTGGTGGGTCGTGCCGAAGGTCTCCGAGGCCGAGACGTCAACCACGAGCATCACGGTCATCTCCCGCTCCTCGGAGAAGAGCTTAATGTAGACGTCGTTCATCCGCGCCGAGACGTTCCAATCGATGAGCCTCACGTCGTCCCCCGGCTGGTACTGGCGCACCTCATCGAAGGCCATGCCCCGCCCCTTGAAGACGGACTGGTACTGACCGGCGAGCTGATCGTTGACGAGCCGGCGGGTGTATATCTCGATCTTTCGAATCTCTTTGAAGAGCTCGGAATGATCCATCGCTGTCTCCCCGGTGCGGGTTGCCACTTTCTAGGGAACTTCCACGGTGTCGAAGATGCGCCGGACCAGATCTTCGCTCGTGACTTCCTCTGCCTCGGCCTCGTAAGTCGGGATGACTCGGTGCCGCAAGACATCCGGCCCGATGGACTTGATGTCCTCCGGCGTCACGTAGCCCCGGTGGCGCAAAAACGCGTGGGCGCGCGCCGCTTGATTGAGGGCCAGGGTCGCCCGGGGGGAGGCGCCGTACTCGACGAATTTCTCCATCTCCGGCATCCCGAACTTGGCGGGCTCCCGGGTCGAGAACACGATGTCGATGATGTACTCCTTGATTTTCTCGTCGATGTAGACCTCGTCGACGACCTTGCGCGCCTCGAGGATCTGCGCCGGTGTGACCACCGGCTTGGCGCCCAGAGGAGCGCTCGTGGCCATGCGGTCCATGATGGCGCGCTCCTCTTCCCGCGTGGGGTAGCCCACCTTGACCTTGAGCATGAAGCGGTCCACCTGGGCCTCGGGCAAGGGGTACGTCCCCTCCTGCTCGATGGGGTTCTGGGTGGCCATGACGATGAACGGGACGGGCAGCTTGAAGGTCGCGTCGCCGATGGTGACCTGCTTTTCCTGCATGGCCTCGAGCAGCGCCGACTGGACCTTTGCCGGCGCGCGGTTGATCTCATCGGCGAGCACCAGGTTGGCAAACACCGGGCCCTTCTTGGCCGAGAACTGTCCGGATTGCTGGTTGTAGATCACCGTCCCCACCAGGTCGGCGGGGAGGAGATCCGGCGTGAACTGGATCCTTTGAAACTGGGCGCTTATGGCCTGGCACAGAGTGCTCACCGTCAGGGTCTTGGCCAGACCGGGTACGCCTTCGAGGAGGACGTGGCCCCCGCTGAGCAGACCGATGAGGATCCGCTCGACCATGTCGCTCTGCCCCACAATGATCTTGCCGATCTCGTGCATCAACTCGTCCACGAAGGCGCTCTCGGCCTTGACCATCTCGTTGATTGCTCTGACATCGCTCGTCATGTTCGAAACCCTTCCGTGTCTTTTTTTGTTGTCCATCCGCGCTTGGGCGAACGCCGCGCGCGGGAACTTTTCCCAATGGTTACGAACTGCAACCGCGCATGGCAAAAAATATTCCCGAGATCGCTATTTCGGGGTCTCACCTTCGATGATGACCCACGTCCCCGGTGCTTCTTCGGTCGAAGCCACGCCATGCCACGTTTCTGGAAGTCTC